>JAVBJS010000040.1:0-32787 GCA_031546885.1 Desulfovibrio sp. | reverse complement strand
CGCCGCCTGTGCCAGTGCCTGGGTCGGTAGGATCAGTAGTGCCGCCGCCTGTGCCAGTGCCGGGGTCGGTTGTACCGCCGCCTGTGCCGGTGCCTGGATCAGTAGTGCCGCCGCCTGTGCTTGGATCGACAGGATCAATGGGCTTTACAGGGTCAACGGGGGCAGTCGTGCCGCCGCCTGTGCCGGGGTCAGTAGTATCGCCGCCTGTGCCTGTGCCGGGGTCGGTTGTGCCACCGCTGGTGCCTGGATCGACAGGATGCACAGGATCAGTAGTGCCGCCGCCGGTGCCGGAGGGCGCGAGGGGAGCAAGAGGAGTAAGAGGCTCGACAGAGGAGTTTGCGCTGCCCGTCTCAGGAGTTGAGAACGAGCTAAACCCGGAATCACTGGTAGAAATTGTTTGTGTGGAGCTGCCAACTAAAGGCGATGTAAGGGAATTTCCCCCCAAAGCGGTGCCGGCCAGCGAACCAAGGCGGTCAAGGCCACCCATAAGGCTGCCTTCATTGTCGGCATAGCTACCGGCGCCTGAGCTGGCAGCGGCCGGGCCGACAGCCGTGCTAACGTCAAAGGTGGGGTCAAAAGAACGCAGTACGTCCTCGGCAGCCACTTGTGCGCCATCGTTTAATACGAAGGCAGGCAGGGATTGCCCCCCGACTTCAAAAAATTTTTCAAGCATGATGATGCCGGCACCGTCGACTTTCACAGTAAGATCAGCGCCGTTGCGCTCAAAGCTCGCAGTGCTTGGGTCGAAGTCGAACAGCATTTTGGCTCCGGCCTCGGAGACAACGTGCTGAGTAACGCCTGCGGCAGGTGCTGTGATACGAATAGTGGAAGATGATATGGTTTTAGATGCAGTAGATTGCGACATGGAGTTCCCCCTAAGATGGATCCAGTAAAAAATTATTCGAATAGCTCACCTTTATATTTGTGAACTAATCTTTTCCCCTATTTTTCCTGCCACTTGCGGCGAGGAAAATCTCTCCTAAACACGATTACATTTAATGGTTGTTATTGTGGGTAAAAGCATCCTGTCAATTTGGAGACAAAAGACATTGGTGAGTCTTGTACACAAAACCAGTTTTTACCCTTACTAGACATTGAATAACCCCCCAGACTTATCTGATCGCGGTTAAAGCAAAAAACACGACTTTACAGGCATAATCTTCCATAATGGATATATCATAGCTCAAGTCTTTGAATAATGTCAATAGTATTTAATTTTTCTGTTATGAGAATGAGGCATATGTTCTGAAGTTTGCACGTAATCCAAAATAAAATAAGTATATCTATACAGGTAGGGTTTTTGTAAAAGTAGTATATCTGTTGGCAAAAAAAAATTATGCTATGAATATTTTTACAGCATACGAAAAGGCTATTGCACAATGGCCTTGATTAGTGAGTAATTCCAAGTTGGACTCTGTCAGGATACTTTGATACCGTAGCTGCTGTCCGGCATGAGCATATTCCTCTCTTTCCCCTTTTATCCCGCCCCGGTGCGAATGGATACAGAATGCTTCAATCTTCTCCCAGCCCTTCCCAGCCTTTATCAGTTCTCATCTATACAGATGGATCCTGCCTTGGTAACCCTGGCCCTGGCGGATGGGCAGCAAAGCTTGCCTGGAAGGATAATACCAGAGTATTGTCAGGGGGGTTTGCCCTAACGACGAACAATCGTATGGAAATTTACGCAGCCGTCATGGCGCTGGAGGTGTTAAAAGAGCCTTGTGTGGTTGATCTCCATACAGATTCCAGATACCTTTGCGATGCGGTGGAAAAGCGCTGGCTGGCGAGCTGGCTTAAGAAAAACTGGAGAAAGGCGGACGGTAAGCCCGTGCTGAACCGCGATTTATGGGAACTGCTTCTGGTGCAGCTTGCCCGCCACAAGGTGCAATTGCACTGGGTGCGGGCTCATGTGGGGCACGCTGCCAATGAGGAGGTAGATACCTTGGCCCGCACTGCCGCCATGCTGCCCAACCTTCCCCGCGATGCCGGGTTTAGCCAATAGAGGCCATTGCACAATGGCCTCTGGCAACTGCACAGCAGGTGCCCGCAAACGAACAGCACAGCGTGCCTTTATTTCAAAGCAGCTTCTGCTTTGAAATCATTCGATAAAAATTATGTCTTCTTGTAGTATTTGGTTTTCAAGGGCCTTCAAAAGACTTTTTAAGGGCAACTAAATAGGATTCGTTGTATTGTGCAACGGTCTCCAATAAGGAACAACGCCATGACACACCATACCCCCATTGCCTTATTTGCGCAGCGCCGTGAAGCTGTACGCAAGCGTATGCATGCAGCAAACCTTGCCGCTCTGGTGGTTGTGCTGGATGCCAACCGTTATTATCTCAGCGGTTTTGAATTGCAGGACCCGCAGGCAGATGAAAGCTCAGGCCGCCTTGTCATTATGGCAGACGGCAGGGATTTGCTCTGCACAGACGCCCGCTTTCTGGATGCTGCCCGCAGATTATGGAATGAAGAAGATATCTTCATTTATCGCGGCGATGCCGCCGGACAAATGAATGAAAAATTGCGCGGTATTGTGCAGGGTACAGTGGGCTTTGAGGCGCGAGTGATGACCCTTGATTTTTATGAGCGGCTCTCTCCTGGCCTGACCATGCAACGGGCGGATGGATTGATAGAAGAGCTGCGTATAATTAAGGATTCTTTTGAAATTGAGCGTATGCAAGCCGCTTGCAAGCTGAATCATGCCCTTATGGAATGGGTTCCTGGCGTGCTGGTTCCTGGGCGCACGGAAGCGGCGGTTGCCTGGGATATTGAGCAGTTTTTTAGAAATAACGGTGCGGAGGGATTATCCTTTTCCAGCATTGTCGCGGTTGGCCCCAATGCGGCTTTGCCTCATGCCGTTCCCGGCGATACCCTTATCACAGAGAATTGCGGCGTGCTCATTGACGTGGGCTGTCGTTTGCATGATTACTGTTCAGATCAAACCCGCAGTTTCTGGGTGGGGGATGCGCCGCACCCCCATTTTACGCGCAATCTCTCCCTTATTCAGGAAGCACAAAAGCGTGCCATTGCCGCCATTCGCCCCGGCATTGGTACTGCGGAGCTGTATCGCATTGCTCACAGCTTTTTGGAAGACAATGGGGTGGCGCATCTTTTCACTCATGGCCTCGGGCATGGCATTGGCCTGCAAACGCATGAAAAGCCCAGTCTTAATTCCAAAGATACTACAATCTTGCAGGCAGGCATGATTATTACGGTGGAGCCAGGCGTCTATCACGCTCAGTACGGAGGCGTTCGCTGGGAGCATATGATACTTGTTACTCCAGAGGGCGGGCTGATATTATAATGTATGGTCTCTGAAAAGGAGCTATGCCATGCTGAAATTTTTAAAATACTTTTTTGTGGTTATTGCTATTCTTCTGTTCCTGTTATTTATCAACATTAATAACGGATTAGCAGATTTAGCTGCTCTGGCTTATCCCGCAGCCCGTTTTTGGGTACATGCAGCGCTGCTCTGTGTGGAAGCGGCAGGCTGTTTATGGTTATTTCGAGGGTTCTGGAGCAAGAATGAATATCTTGAGTTTAATCCCACAACCCCAGAAGAACAGGCCCGCTTTATTCGCATACTCACCATCCGCTTGCAGTATAACCCCATTATTAGAGAAGCTGGGCTTGATCCTGCTGAGCCGGAGCAGTTCCAAAAGTGTTTGGCCCTTTTGCATAAAAAAGCCAATGAAATAACTCGCAAAACAGCAGAGCGCACCTTTCTTGCCACCTCCCTCTCGCAAAATGGACGCATTGATGCCTTGATTATGTTTCTTTCCCTTTGCCACCTTGTATGGAGTATTTCAAAAATTTATAATCAGCGTCCCAACCCGACGGAAATGGTAGCACTGTTCGGGGCTGTGGCGAGCTCGACATTTTTGGCCTTTTCAGTGGAAGAGCTAGATATTTCAACGGAAATAGCCGTGGGTTTTGGCGAGTCCTTTCATGCCATGGCTCCGGCTACCATGACAGGAGGAGTGCCTTTTGTGGGGGCGGCTCTACAAAAATTTACTTCCTCTGTCATTGATGGCGCTGCTAACTGCTATCTCGTTTTGCGTACAGGTATCATTGCGCGCAATGCTTACGCCTGCAACGCACAGGCACAGCCTCGCCCCGGCCGGGTGGTGGTGTTCCGGGAGGCGGGCTCCATGCTGGTAAGCATGTCTGGTTATCTCATTGAGCAAGTTACCAAAGCGTTGCGTGATACCCTGTGGGGATTCACCAAAAATGCGGGGAATACCGCAGTGCAGGCCACTGTTCATGCCGGGCAAACCCTTGCGGGGAGTGCTGTGCGTATGGGAGAAGGTATCACGACAACAACGGTAACGGCAGTGCAGGCTACAGGCGGACTTTTGAAAGATGCCGGAAGTACGGCAATGCACGGCGTTGCGGGCGCAGCCGTAGGCACGAGTCGCCATATTACTCGTGCAGCGGTTGCTGCGGGCAAAAGTATTTTTTCACCTTTTCGTAAAAAAAACTGAAAAACATCAGAGCCTGTGCCTCCGGCTCCAGAGAAATGATTAAATTCGTGTAGGTCTCTATGGATATTTCGGGAAAAAACCGCGAGCGGGGTACTGTTATCTCTGCGGTTTTAATGCTGGTGGTCATTGGTGTTTCACTGCTTGTATCGACATGGCAAACCATGCGACATCAACGGGAAGCTGAAGAGCAGCACCTCGTTCTCACCAGCCGCGCCGTACTTTTGGCTGTGGAAAGTTTTTTGCGGCGTGGCCCCATTCGGCTTGAAGAAAATAATTTGGCCCCTCAGGCTGTTGATCTGTTCCAGGGGCTGGAGCAAGATGGGGATGTGCTTTTTGCCGGTATCATTGATTCTGACGGGGGCAGGCTGCTCAGTGCCCCTTTGCATGGGCACCAGCCTGTCGCCTTGCCGGCCCACGGTGTACAAGCCCTTTTTACCACGGGAGAGTGGCATGGGCGCATTGTTTCCACGGATAGAAAGGCTTATGTTTACGCTAAAAAACTTTCTCCCGTGCGCGGGAGGCATATGACCTTGCAACGTGAAGCGACTGGCCCTCCGGTGTTTTTGGTAGTTGGTATTGACATGGAAAAGCATTTAAACGCGTATAAAGGATTTTTTCAGAATGCGATTTTCCAAACGGTATATATTCTTGCCGCAGCGCTGCTCACATGGGGGCTGGCTGTTAATTTTCTTTCTCGACGGGAGCAGGCAACCAAGGCTTTAAGCCTGGAACGCTTTCAAGCGAAACTTCTCGATAACCTTCCAGATGGCCTGATAACCCTTGATGCTGAGCATATCATCACGGGCGTTAATCCGGCCGCCCTGGCTATCTTGGGGCGAGCCCCGGAGACGCTTATCGGTCAGTCGCTAGCAGATCTCCCCCTGACCATCGCTAAATGCGTTGCCCTTCAGCCGAACGATGAAATCAATGTTGGCTGGCGGCGCATACGCATACACAATACTCACCTTGAAGTTCTCACGTTGCCCTTTGCCGGAGATTCGGAAAATACCTTTCTGGTCATTCTTCGTGATAGAACCCAGCTACGACGCTTGGAACAAAGCCTTGCCGATGCCGAAAAGCTCGCGGCCATAGGAACCCTTGCGGCAGGGGTTGCCCATGAAGTGCGTAATCCCTTAAGCTCCCTCCGGGGTTTTGCTCAATATTTTGTCAAAAAACTTGCCGGTAAGCAACCGGAAGAAGAATACGCAAAGACCATGGTTCGCGAAGCAGACCGGCTTAATCGCGTTATTACCGATCTGCTTTTTCTGTCAAAGCCGCGTACCATCAATCCGCAGATAGTTGATCTTGCTGGTATGACACAGGAGATTCTTTCACTGCTTCGGTTTGATCTGGAGCAAAAATCCATACAAATTACAACGCATTTTTCTGTTGCCACCGTTTATGCCGATGCCGACGCCTTCAAGCAAATACTGCTTAACCTTCTGCTAAATAGTCTGGATGCCCTTCCCCATGCGGGGCCACCGCTTGAGATATACTCACAGCCGGAAGAAGGTGGCGTGTGGGTTTGGGTGCGCGATCACGGCTGCGGTATGACTCCAGAGCAACTGGAAAGAGCCTTTGAAGCCTTTTTTACCGCCAAGGAGCACGGTACCGGTCTGGGGCTTGCTCTTGTGCAACGTATCATGCATGATCATGGCGGTAGTGCGGATATTCTTTCTAAGCTAGGCGACGGGTGTACCGTTCGCTTGTTTTTTCCGGCAAGGGAAGAAGAAAGCGAGAAGTAAAGAGAATAGTAAGGTTCTCGACCCTGAGAACTAGAATGATAAGAGAACACCCTCATGAAAAGTTTATTGATTATTGATGATGAACCTGGCCACCGCCTAATGGTACGCGCTGTCATGGAAGATGCCGGATGGACTGTGCATGAGGCAACCTCTGGCGAAGAGGGGTTGAGCTTTTTTGCAGCGGGAACAGTGGACGTGAATGTTGTCCTGGTTGATATGAAAATGCCGGGAATGGACGGGCAAACCACCCTGGCCAAGCTTCATGAGATTAACCCGCATCTTCCGGTTATTCTTCTGACAGCGTATGGAACTGTTGGTGCGGCTGTTGAGGCCATGAAGCGCGGCGCCTTCGATTATCTGACAAAACCCGCTGATAATGACGAATTAATTCTCACGTTGAATCGGGCCTTTGAATACTCCTGTGTCCTTAAAGAAAACGACCGCTTGCGTGCTGAAATATCTGGGGAAAGCGCCCTCAAAAGCATGGTGGGAAATAGCCGGGCCATGCTGCAAGTGCATGAGTTTATTCGCCAGACAGGCCCGAGTGAGGCCACCGTGCTCATTACAGGGGAATCCGGCACCGGCAAGGAACGCATCGCGGAAGCTCTGCATGCGGCAAGCTCGCGCAGTAAGCGCCCGCTTATTAAGGTTAATTGTGCCGCGCTCCCGGCGCAGCTTCTGGAAAGTGAACTTTTTGGATACGAACGCGGCGCATTTACCGGCGCGGTAAAAGATAAGCCCGGTCGCTTTCAGCTCGCCTCCAGCGGAACTCTCTTTTTAGATGAAATTGGCGAGCTGCCCTTTGAGCTTCAGGCAAAGTTACTGCGGGCTATTCAGGAGCGTATGATTGAGCCCCTTGGCTCTGTGCGCCCTCGTCCGGTGGATGTGCGTATTCTTGCGGCAACCAATCGGAATCTGCGGCAAGCTGTCAGCCAGGGAACTTTCCGTGAAGATCTCTTTTTCCGCTTAAACGTCCTTGAAGTGGAATCTCCCCCGCTGAGAAATCGCCTGGAGGATCTGCCCCTGCTTACAAGCCATTTGCTACGGCTTCTTGCAGAAAAAAATCGCAAAAATATTCGCAGTGTTACCCCTGAATTTCTACAAACCCTCGCCAGTTACGCCTGGCCAGGTAATGTCAGAGAGCTGGAAAATGTATTGGAACGCGCTCTCATTCTTAGTCGTGCCGATGTACTGGACGTGGATTCGCTCCCCCCGCATCTGCTTGCCGCGCCTCTTCAACAGGTGGGAATAGCCGCCCCTCACAGCGGAGCGGCCCTATACCAAGCCGGGATGTCTGCTATGCAAGCTGGAACTTCTGAAGCCACCCGGCAGCCCTCGGGAGCCTTCTCTCGGTATTCTTCAGCAGCAGGTGCGGCTGGAAGCGCCTTCTCTGCCGACGCAGCAGGCAGCTTGGGTTTTGCTCCAAACTCCAGCGGAGCTCCAGGATCTTTTTCTGCTGTGCCTCATTCTTTCCATAATCCTGATAATTTTGAGCCTGCACCGCACGGTAGCGAAGGCAATGATGCGCTTACAGCTCTAGAGCAAGCAGAGTGTCAAGCTCTGATGCAAGCCTTGCATGAACACCGGGGGCACCGGGAAAAAACGGCCGACGCACTGGGTATCAGCCGGCGGACGTTGCAGTACAAGCTTAAAAAATTTGGTATGAACCGGCGGTAAGAGGGGGAAAGAAAGACTCAGCGGGGGCAACGCCACTCGCCTGACCCCCAATTTGAGGCCATTGCATTGTGCAACAAACTTTATTTGTTGGCCTATGGCTCGTCAAGTTTTCGGGTAATTTTGTTCAAGGCTCCGGCAAGGCCCACGGGCCAATTGCCGTCTTTAAAGTAAGGGATAAAGTGTGCCTCGCGCAAATCTTTAATAAGCGGCTCGCCTAAAATTTTGTGCGCCAGAGGGGGGACAAGAAAGAGCACTTGCTGCCTTTGAGGGCAGAGGGCCAGCACCATATCCAGTGTTTGCGCTAATTCTGCTTGTTCCTGTTTTGAAAAGGGCGTTGCTCGAATTTGTATGCGCAAAGAAAGGCCATAGGTCTTTTCAAAAGCCCGCACGTAGGCCAAAAGCTCTTGTTCCTGCTCTGGGGAGAGCGTTTGCGTGAGGTCAATGGGCGCTGGGAAATCTGAGGGCAGTGGACTGCCTGCTGGTAGTGCAGAGTCTGGGCGTGTTTTTGTAGAATTTGGCGTCAGTTTTTGGGTTTGCATGGTATCGGGCCCGGTGCGGGGCTGCATACGGCTTGTGGTATGAGAGACGCTGAAAAAAACACCCGCAGCTAACAGGCAGATAAGTACAGCCCGTACAAAGCCTTGCCCGCGACTCTCTGCCGGAAAATTCTGCCGATAATGGCGGTTGGGTCGAAAAATTGCCATAGCTACTCTTTATCAAAAAATCTGTATCTCATTGCTTGACCATTTATCCCCCATAGCCTAGACTGAAACTATTATGAACTGGGACTGGGATAAACTACAAGAAAAACGGCAGAGGCAGGGCAAAGCCCCTACCCCTCAGAATGATGATTCTGAGGGCGGATTTGGCGATGTCAATTTCAGTAAATTTACTCCGCGTTTTGAGTCCGGCTTTCCAGCGGGACTCGCCCTTGCAGGGCTTGCTCTGCTGTGGCTGGCCTCGGGTATCTTTATTGTCAACCCTGGGGAAGAGGCCATTGTTACCCGCTTTGGCAAGTTTGCCCGGCAGGTGGCAGACGGCCCACATTACCGGTTGCCTTACCCTATTGAAGCAAGCATTGTGGAAAACACAAAGCAGCTTCGGTCTGTAGAAATAGGACAGGCCTCTGATAATAACGCCGGTGCGCAAAGCCGAAGCGATGAATCCAGCATGTTCACGGGCGATGAAAACATCGTTCACATGCACTTTAAGGTACAATATTCCATAGATAAACTCTACAATTATCTTTTCAAGGTGAGGAGCCCTGGGCAGGTTGTTGCCATTGCGGCTGAAGCCGCAATGCGTGAAGTTGTCGGTTCTCGTCATATTGATAACATATTGACGGTGGACCGTGTTGTTATTCAGGTGCAGGCGCAGGAAGTGCTCCAGACCATCCTCAATAAGTACGACAGCGGCATTCGTGTTCACGAAGTGCAGTTGCTGGATGTACAGCCTCCAGCCGAGGTGGCAGAAGCATTCAAGGATGTTGCCAGTGCGCGGGAAAACAAGGTTCGTATAAAAAACCTTGCGGAAGCTTACCGCAATGAAATAGAGCCCCTCGCGGCAGGTACGGCAAAGAGCGTGATCAATGCTGCAGAAGGATACCGGCAGCAGGTTGTGCTGGCTGCTCAGGGTGAGGCTTCGCGCTTTCTGGCCATGGCGGCTGAATATACAAAAGCCAAAGATTCCACCCGCAAGCGTTTATATTATGAAACAATGGCAAATATGCTGGCAGCGCCCGGCATGGATAAAATTATTATATCCAAAGACGCCAAAGCGGGTACTCTGCCCTTAATTCGTCTGGATGGAGCTTTACCCACTTCTCCTCCTTCTGCCTCTCCCGCTTCAAGCGGAACGTCAGGTATGAATCCATCCGGTAGTGTTCCTCAAGGGGCAGGCCTCGGGATAAGCAGCTCAAGTTCCTCTCTTTTTCCTGGTGCAGGAACAACTCTGACACCAAGTGCAGGATCAAAATAAATGAAACGATCTGTCCTTGGGATAATCCTGTTTGTTGCAGTTTTCGGACTGTTGCTCGGGCAAAGTGTTTTTTACGTTAATGAGAATGAACGCGCCCTCGTACTTGAGCTTGGTAAGGTTGTGGGAGAAGAGCGCGGGCCTGGAATTAATTTCAAGATACCGTTTGTGCATCGCACCGTATTTCTTGAAAAGCGTATTCTTTCGTTTTTGATTCCTAAAACATTGGGGCTTTCTTCAGATATGAAGCCCTTTGAAATTGACAACTACGTTTGCTGGCGTATCGTGCAGCCTCAAAAATTTGTTGAGACATTACGGGCGCAGGCGGTTGCTGAAGAACGCCTTCGCAGTATCGTTTATTCACAGCTTCGCGCCGCCATTGGTGGAGAAACTCTGAAAGATGTTGTGGATACCAATCGTAAGGCTATTATGGAATCTGTACTGCGTGAGTCCAATCACCGGGTGGCAGAGTATGGTGTTGAGATTGTTGATGTGCGCATCAGACGTTCTGACCTGCCCAACCGCCAGGCCATCTTTGAACGTATGAATGCTGACCGTAAAAAAATGGCGAATCAGTACAGAGCGGAGGGTGAATCCTCCAGTAGGGACATACGCTCCCTGGCGGAAAAAAATCGTGATGTAATCATCGCGGAAGCTTATAAGCAAAGTACTATTATTCACGGCGAGGCAGACGCCATTGCCCTGCAAACCCTGAATGCCGCAATTGCAGCTTCCCCTGAATTTTATGACTTTTTGAAGAGTCTTGATATGTACGGAAAAGCGTTTCGGGAAAATACACGTATTATTTTTTCATCTGAAGATCCCTTGTTGCGATTTATGCAATAAGCGCCTCGTGCGTTCTTGTGTATAGCTGGGGGGCTACTTGTCGGGAAACTTTTACTTATAAGGGAATGCTCCTATACTTATCAGCACGGGAGTGTACAGAGCCCCCCTATTATTTGATTCCAGTAACAGCAGTACTTTTTTTTGAGATTCCTATGTTCTTCGCTTTTGTAAGCCCTTCCTGACTTGAGACCATTGAGCAATCGCCAGAGTTCGTTGCATTGTGCAACGAACTCGACTTCGACCTGAGCCCCATCATATACTTCAGCTCAGCAATTTCCCAGACAATCGTTCCTGCCCTCAGAAACTTTTATGGTGTTTCAGAGGCGTCTGTTCTGAGCACTAAAAAAATAAAGCGAAAGAGTTCAGCTATATCACTACAAAACGAATATTGTTAGCCGACATATATGTATTTTTTACTTGTTATTTTTAGGTGCCAGATATATTGGACTTGCCTAGTCTGAGATGGTGGTTACTGTATTTAAGCAGTAAATACTGTTATCTGTTATCAACTAACCGCCATTTGGTTTCCCAAATAACTTTGAAGTAAGGAGTTGCGTGTAGTGAACTTTGATGAAATCTTTGAACGAATTAAGCTTGTCACCAATACAAGAACTCAGGTAGAGCTTGCTGATGTCCTTGACATCAGGCAGTCCAGTATCTCTGACGCCAAGCGAAGGAATTCTGTACCTGCTGATTGGTCTATGACATTGTTTGAACAGTTTGGACTTAATCCGGATTGGCTGAAGAAGGGTAGTGGGCCCATGTATTTGCGTACCGACCAAGGGTATTCGCCCATGGATCTGCCCTTGGCTCTGCATGCTTGCGAAGACCCTACCCGCTACGGGGGAGCAGATGCCAAGAGTACCATTGTGTCTGTCTATTCTACCAAATTGGGCGACGATAACGAAACGCCTGCTTCGGTTATCGGAAGATTGACAATTCCTCAGTCGTTTATGGGCACGAACCTTCATGTTATTCGCGTTGATGGTTCCAGCATGGAGCCTCTTATTCATAAAGGAGCCTATGTGGGCATTGAAACTGCTCAGCATCATGTTGCTTCCGGTGAACTCTATGCGGTGCGTTTTCCTTATGAAGGAATAGTTATCAAGCGGGCCTTTATTAATACACAAGATGCGAAATTGATATTGCGCTCCGAGAATACTGCTCACCCAGAAGTTGCTCTGCCTCTTGAAGGGCACGAGGCACATGTTATGGGGCGAGTTATCTGGGTTCTCCAGCGCCTGTGAAAGAAAGTCTCTCTTGCTATGCATAAGTCGCTGTCTTTTGGCGATGCAACAAAAAAACACGCCTATCAGCGTGTTTTTTTGTTGAGGCCATTGCAAAATGGCCTCAGGCAACTGCGCAGCGTGTCTTTCTTTTAAAGCCTTTTGGGCTTTAAAAGCATGTTAAAAGGGCATATCTTCTATTGCTCTTCAATTCCGAGTAAAATTTTGACCCAATTATCTCATTTGGGCCATTGCAAAATGCCTCAGGCAACTGCGCAACGAGCTTACTATCCCGAATAAACCTGCTGAAAGGCTTCTACAGGGGGGCTTTTCCTTTGGCTGAAGATAGGATATCCTTCTCTGGATTGAATAATAATCTTTTACCAGAGCAGGTTTTTATGCGTAAAGCTTCGAGTGGTATTACTCCTGAGGGGATTCCCTCTATTGGTATATGTGCACTGTGCTCTTTGGTGTTTAGTATTCTTTTTTTGTGGTTTCCGGCCATACTTTTTTTGTTTCTCACACTTTTTTGCTGCAATTTTTTCCGTGATCCTGAGCGGGTTACTCCCACAGGCACGGGCCTTGCCATTAGCCCGGCAGACGGGCGTGTCATCAAGGTAACGCGAATGCCTGATCCGTTCACCGGTGAAGAGCGGCAGTGCATTTGCATTTTTATGAATGTATTTAGCGTACATGTAAATAGAAGCCCTGTGGCGGGTACTGTTAGTGGCATTGCTTATCATCCTGGGCGGTTCTTTAATGCATCTTTCGATAAGGCCTCCAAAGATAATGAGCGGTGCGCTTACGCGCTTAGCGATAACGATGGTGAGCGCTGGAGCATGGTGCAGATTGCAGGGCTTATCGCCCGGCGCATTGTTTGCCGCGTGGAAGAGGGTGACGTCCTTGCCAGGGGCGAGCGTTTTGGTATGATTAAATTTGGCTCTCGTGTGGACTTGTATCTGCCCGACAGCTACATCCCCGCAGTAACTGTGGGTGAAAACGTATTTGCCGGACAAACAATTGTTGCCAAGGCCGCAATCTAACCGCAATCTCCCTGCATCGAGGAATATATGGAACGTCCTGTGCCTAGACATAAAGGTGTGTACATACTACCGAATCTTTTCACAACTGCCAGCCTTTTCGCCGGTTTTATGGCCCTTGTCTGGGCAGCGGACGGATTATATGAGCAAAGTGCTATCGCTGTCTTTGTGAGTGCCCTTATGGACGGGCTGGACGGTAAGGTAGCTCGTTTGACAGGGACAGCCAGCGAATTTGGCGTACAGTATGACTCTTTGGCAGATCTTGTAGCCTTTGGCCTCACCCCGGGATTTATGATTTTTCATATGGCTTTAGCTCAATACGACCGCTTCGGTATTGCGGTAGCTTTTTTGTTCACAGTATGCGCGGCCCTTCGCCTTGCCCGCTTTAATGTATCAAGCCCCACAACAGCCGCCATTAGCAAGCGCTTTTTCATAGGGCTTCCCACTCCGGCAGCCGGCTGCACCCTTGCTTCTCTGGTGCTCTTTATGCCGCACCTGCCGGAAGTATTACAGCGCAATTTTTCGATAATCGCCCTTATTACCACGCTGGGGCTTGCCATTTTAATGGTAAGCCGTATTCGCTATGCGGCCTTTAAGGAATTTGGTTTTTTCAAAGCGCACCCCTTCAGCACCATGATCAGCGCTATTCTCTTGTTTGCGCTCATTGTTACGAATCCTAAATTGTTTGGTTTCCTCATCTTTCTCGGATACATCATCTCCGGCCTTGTCTATACCTTTATTATTCTGCCACGTATGGCAAGAGCCGCCAACAGAGCTCACGGGCACGAGAGCTCCAAAGAGGGGTAGGGCAGGATAGATAACCTGGGCAAGGGCAATCCCCGGGCGAGACATTGCGTAAAGCACTGGGTGAGGAAAACTTAAGGGATTCAATCTCTTGGGCTTCCCTCGGCCAGTGCTTTATTCATATGCGGGTCAACAGTAAAGATTCAAGAGTCGGTTCCATAATATCTAGGTGCAGCAAAAACGGCGTATCGTCACCAAGGCCAAGGAGCTCTTTCAGCACAAGTTGAGCCTGCAAGACTGCGGTGGCCGTGGGGGTGAGGGTGGGAACGCCCATACGTTTTTCTGCGGGAATGGCCGAAGAAATTGAAGAAGGAAGAGCTACGCCGTAGATGGCCTGCATGGCAGAGAAACCAGGTCGACAGGCCATGGCAAAGCCCTCCCAACCTGCTAAAGACCCGTGAATAAAGGGAATGCCCTGCTGATGCGCGGCTTCTTCAAGCAGCCGGCGGGTTGGAATGCAATCCAGGCAATCCACAGCAATCTGTACCTCTTTGACAAGGTCTGGCAAATTGGCTGCGCTGGCAGCGTGAGGGTAAGTGGTAACAGTGATATGGGAGGCTATAAGTTGCAATTCTTCTTGTGCTGCAAGGGCTTTATTCTTCCCAATGCGGTCTTCGCGGCAGAGAAGCTGTCTATTGAGATTGCTTTCATCAAAGCTGTCCTTATCGCAAAGGGTCAACGCGCCAAGGCCGATACGGGCAAGGAGGGTGATCACACCGCCCCCAAGGCCGCCACACCCCACAATAAGGGCGTGACTCTCAAGAAGTCGCCGCTGCTGTGCCGCAGTCAATACACCACGATTCCCCTTGAATCGCAGAGGCCAGACCTCATGCGCAAGGCAGTACAGCATGGCAGAACGCATGGAGCAGCAAAGATTGGCGGCTACGCAGCGAAGCCCGGCCTGTGAAATGGCATGATATGAGCCAAGTCCCGGAGCAGTAAGTGGAGTGAGGTGGGGAGCAAGATCTTTTATGCAGGCAGAACTAAGACCGGAAACAAAAGCGGGGGGATAAGAAGAAGTGTCGTAAACCACTTTAGCCACCTCCTACAGCGGGAAAAAAGGCAACGCGATCATCTGGCTGAACAATGTCCGACTCGGATGCGCGAACGCCGTTTACCATAATCACCGTAATTTCCTCCAAAGGCAAATGCAGTGACTCTGCAAGGGCGGCAACGGTAATTCCCAAGGGGGGAGTGATGTACAGCCCGACCTTGGCATCGTAGCCCGGAACATACGCCCGCAGTGAAGTACTTAATTTGACAAGAACAGGCATGTTTGTAACCCTAACCCTAGCCCGGATATTTTATGGAGAGACTGGGGGAGGGAACCCCACGGGTTTGAAACCCTTGAGTTTCCCTCCCCCAGACCCCCACCCTCCTCATCCCCAATTGGTATGGCGAAGGGTCGGGGGATCTGCATGGCAAATTGCTAATAAAACATGGAAAAATAGATAAATAAGCCCGATTTAGTGAAATATGCCAACCCCTCTCAATCAAAAAATCGTTACACGTATTCTATTCTATTCTATTCTATTCTATTCTATTCTATTCTATTCCTCGGATTGTACCGGTTCCCGTAGGGTGAGGTAGAGAGGGGCAAGGGTATCTTTCCCCGGAAACAGTTCGCTGGCTGTGGTGCTGAGGGCAAGGGGCAGCACCTCGTCAACACAGCTCACAAGGGTAATGGTAAGGCCCTTGAGAATCTCGTCCGGCACGTCTTTGAGGTCTTTTTCATTGTCCTTGGGAATGATAACGGTTGTCATAAGACCGCGATGCGCCGCAAGAAGCTTCTCGCGTAAGCCCCCAATGGGAAGCACGCGGCCGCGCAGCGTTATCTCTCCCGTCATGGCAATATCATTTCGCACGGGAATACCCAGCAGGGCAGAAACAAGGGAAGTGGCCAAAGTAATACCCGCAGAAGGGCCGTCCTTGGGCGTGGCACCCTCAGGAACGTGGACGTGGATGTCAATATCCTTATGGAAATCCGGCCGCAAACCAAAAATGGTGGAACGTGAGCGAATATAGGAAAGCGCCGCCTTGGCAGATTCCGTCATGACTTCACCCAGCTTGCCGGTAGTATTCACCTTACCGGTGCCAGGCATCAGGGCTGTTTCAACCATGAGAATTTCGCCGCCAAGTTCAGTGTAGGCAAGGCCCGTGCATACCCCTACCTGTGGCTC
This sequence comes from Desulfovibrio sp., assembly GCA_031546885.1. Lineage (GTDB taxonomy): Bacteria > Desulfobacterota > Desulfovibrionia > Desulfovibrionales > Desulfovibrionaceae > Frigididesulfovibrio. Next base: position 16,811 of record JAVBJS010000040.1, on the reverse strand, counting down.
GCTCTCTCGCTCTCCGTGCCGGTATTTTTTAATACCAAGAAATTGTGACAGGTTTTGCAGCGTAACTGTTACAACCTTTTCCATATCATTGGTACTTACCATCTGCATGGCCGATTTTCGGCAAATAGTCGCCAGCTCCCGCTCAAGGTTTCTGACACCCGCTTCACGCGTGTATGTCCGAATAACCTCCAGGAGTCCTTTCTCAGAAATCTTCAGGTTCTCGGGCGTGAGGCCGTGCGCGGTAATTTGCTTGGGCAAAAGGAATTGCTTGGCAATACTGCGTTTTTCCGTTTCAAGGTAGCCGGGTAACCTGATAATTTCCATTCTGTCTTGTAAAGGAAGGGGAATGGAGTGCAAGGAGTTGGCGGTTGTGATAAAAAATACCTGCGAAAGATCGTAATCCATGTCCAGATAATGATCGGCAAAGGTATTATTTTGTTCCGGGTCAAGCACCTCCAGCAAGGCAGCGGAAGGGTCGCCACGAAAATCCGTACTCATTTTGTCTATTTCATCAAGGCAAAACAAGGGGTTATTAAATTGAACCCGCTTCAGGGACTGAATAATTTTACCCGGCATGGCTCCAACATAGGTACGCCGATGTCCGCGAATTTCCGCTTCATCGCGCACCCCGCCAAGGGAAAGGCGCACAAATTCCCGGCCTGTCGCATGGGCCACAGACTTTGCCAGAGAAGTTTTACCCACTCCAGGAGGCCCCACAAGACACAAGATGGGCCCTTTCAGCTTGTTTACCAGCTTTTGTACAGCCAGATATTCAAGAATGCGCTCCTTGGCTTTTTCAAGGCCATAGTGGTCGGCGTCCAGAATTCCCCGGGCATTCTCAATATCAATGGCGGTTTCTTTCAGTACGTTCCAGGGCAGATCAAGCACCCAATCCACATAATTGCGCACAACTGCATGCTCAGCAGAAGACTGTGACATGTGGCGAAGTTTTTTTACCTCACGCAGGGCTTTTTCCCGTGCTTCGTCCGGCATATTTTTTTGCTCAAGGCGTTGCTCAAGATCATTGATCTCCAGTAAGGGATCGTCTTCCCGTCCCATTTCCTTGTGGATAGCCTTAATCTGCTCATTCAGGTAATATTCGCGCTGGTTGCGCTCCATCTGATTCTTGACGCGACTTTTGATGCTCTTTTCCATGCCGGATATGGCAATCTCGCTCTGGAGCATCTCATATACCAGCTCAAGCCGCTGGCTCGAGTCGGTTGTTTCAAGAATTTCCTGCTTTTTAAGGTATTCCCCTTTCAAATATGAGACGATAGCATCGGCCAAAAGTCCAGGATGGGTATGGGCAAGAACGGATTGCAAGGCATCCGGCGTCAATTTTTTGTTGATTTTTGCGTATTCTTCCAGTGCTTCCTGGGCTGCACGCACGGTGGCGGCACTTTTTTCCGAAGTAGTATCTTCGCTCTCAAGAAGCTCAATTGTAGCCATTTGAAAGGATTTTTCAGGATCCTCCGGGGTAATTTCCCCGGCAGGCTTCCAGAGTGTACGCTGCAATCCTTCAAAAAGTACCTTGATGGTGCCGTCCGGCAGGCGTAAAAGCTGAAGGATACGGCTTACTGTGCCAACCTTGAAGAGGTCGTCCAGCTCAGGCCGGGTAATGGAAGAATCTTTCTGGGCCACCAGCAGAATATGCCGGTCATGATGCTCCAGCGCTGTTTCTATAGCCTGGATGGAGGCCTCCCGCCCAACAAACAGCGGCACTATGGAATGGGGAAACATAACCACCTCGCGCAAAGGCATGAGGGGGAGTTCCATAAAGTCGATAACAGAAGGGTGAGCCATGAGATTTCCTCTTATTCCAGTACCAGTCAGCAGTGCGGCTACGCAGTGGGAGCCTCGCGCACGACGGAAGTGGCGTCTGTATCATAAATAAGCAGTGGCGGCTTGTTTTTTTCAATTACAGCAGCATTGATGACGCATTCCTTCAAGCCGGTTTGCGAAGGCAATGTGTACATAATATCAAGCATGGAGGATTCCAACACATTTCGCAGACCGCGAGCACCGGTTTTCTGCTCAAGGGCTTTTTCCGCAACAGCCGTAAGTGCGTCTTGAGTGAAGCGCAAGGTTACCTTATCCAGCTCAAAAAGCTTCTGATATTGTCGCACCAAAGCGTTCTTGGGCTCCGTAAGAATACGGATCAAATCGTCCCGCTCCAGCTCTTCAAGGTGAGTAATGACAGGAATACGTCCGACAAACTCAGGAATAAGGCCAAACTTTACAAGGTCGTTAGGGTGGACATCGTCAAGATATGCAAAATCCGACTTCCTTGTAGCAGTACCCTTGCCCTTTCCCTTGCTGGCGGAAAGCTCTTTGTCTTTATCATTTTTGGGGTTGATGTGTGCGCCAAAACCCATGGATCTGCCACGGGTGCGCTGCTCAACCAGTTTTTCCAAACCAACAAAGGCACCACCCAAAATAAAGAGGATGTTGGACGTATTCATGCGGATATATTCCTGCTGTGGGTGCTTTCGCCCGCCTTTAGGGGGAATATTCGCATCTGTCCCTTCAATAATTTTAAGCAAGGCCTGCTGTACACCTTCTCCGGAAACGTCACGAGTAATGGAGGGGCTATCGCCCTTGCGTGAAATTTTATCAATTTCGTCAATGTAAATTATGCCCTGTGATGCCGCCTCAAGGTCATAGTCCGCATTCTGTAAAAGCTGCACCAGAATATTTTCAACATCTTCACCCACATAACCGGCTTCGGTCAAGGTGGTGGCATCTGCGATAGCAAAGGGAACATTTAAAATGCGCGCAAGGGTTTTGGCTAAAAGTGTCTTCCCCGTGCCGGAAGGGCCCATAAGCAAGATATTGCTCTTTTCCAGTTCAACCTCAGCGCCAATGGCTTCTTTGAAAAAGACGCGCTTATAATGGTTATGCACAGCGACGGCAAGAATCTTTTTCGCCTGGCTTTGGCCTATAACATAGTCATCAAGGCGGGATTTTATTTCCGCAGGAGGAAGAAGCTTGCCGTCAGCCTTTACTTCTTCAACAGCCTGACCAGCCAAAATTTCATTGCACAGCTTGACGCACTCATCGCAAATGCACGTCTTCTCTGGCCCTTCTATGAGGCGCTTAACAGCATCATCACCCTTATCGCAAAAAGAACAACGCAACGCGGTGGATGGTGGAGATGATTTTTTAGTCATGGACGTTCCTCTTTATTATTATCAAAGCCGCCAGAGAGCAGAAATCTCTGGGCTTCCACCAGAGGACTCTATTCTCTGGACTCCCGGCAGGGAAATGATTTTCCCTGCACTCCTCATTGGGGGGTGCCATCTATTTGGATGAAGCTTCTGTGGCATAAGGGAGTGGCTGAAGTGTTCGACTTTTTCATAGCTTCAGTGGCTATTATTTTTTTACGATATGGGGAAATCATTTATAGGGAACTTCATACGTTCTGGCAATACAGTCTGAACCAAGAATTTGGGGGGCACAAAAGCGCCCCCCAAAAAAGCGTTCACTTCGCGCTTTTCCACTGAAAGGTAAGGGCGAAATTCAAAAAAAACCGGATTTTACTACTCAGCCTTATCCGCAGCAAGGTCATCGCGGGAAACTAAAACGCGGTCTATAAGGCCAAGGGCCACAGCTTCTTCCGCGCTTAAGAAGTTATCTCGTTCTGTACGTTCCGCAATATGCTCAATGGATTTTCCGCAATGATGCGCCATTATCCCGTTCAGCATTTCTTTTAATCGCAACACTTCGCGGGCATGAATCTCAATATCTGTGGCCTGGCCGCGAAAACCGCCGGAAGGCTGGTGTATCATAATTCGGCTGTGCGGTAAGGCATACCGTAACCCTGCTGAACCGGCACCCAATAAAAGCGCACCCATGCTGGCAGCCTGCCCCATGCACAGCGTTGCAACCGGGCAGGTGATGTACTGCATGGTGTCGTAAATGGCAAGGCCCGCAGTCACCAGACCACCGGGAGAGTTGATATACATGTATATTTCTTTTTCAGGATCTTCTGATTCCAGAAAAAGTAACTGCGCACATACAAGTGATGCCACATGATCATCAACAGCCTCACCTAAAAGAACAATACGATCCTTGAGCAGGCGGGAATAAATATCATAGGCTCGCTCTGAGCGGCCTGTGGTTTCAATGACCATAGGTATGGGCATGGGGATGTCTCCTCGGGACGGGCGGGTAAAAAATGCAAGCAAAGCGAATACTCTGCAAAGTTTACGCCAAAAAATATTAGCGCTTTCAGAAAACCATGCGCCCTGGGGTTCCCAAAGCGCATGGAACATGCATAACCGTTATTTGTTACAGTGTAACAATACTCTGTCAGGACGTATACTAAGCGGTGGGGGCCTTAGGGGGAACCATGGTTATCTTTGCTTTGTCATACATCATATCCATGGCTTTGTCAGACAGAATACGGTCGCGCAGAGCGAAGATAAGATTATTCTGTACGTAATAATCCTTCAGGGTATCGTAATTTTCACCCGACTGCATGGCCATGCGGCGTAGCTGCAAGTCAACCTCGCCTTCTGATACGGCAAGTTCAGCCTCACGCGCAGCCATTAGCAGAAGAATCTGTGCGCGAGTACGCATTTCCGCTTCCGGGCGCACTTCAGCACGCAATTCTTCTTCCGTTTTACCAAGGGCGGCAATGTTTTTGCCCTGACGCTCAAGCCTCTCCTGCAAATCGCCAAACATGACATTAACATGGCTTACCACCATGCCTTCCGGCAAGGGGAACTCAACAAGCTTTAACATGCCGTCAAGTATGGCTTTTTGAGCAGTTGATTTGTTGAGCGCTGTGCGGCTTGTCATATATGATTCGCGCACATTGTCGCGCAGCTTGTTCATATTTTCAAGACCCCCGGCTTTTTGAGCAAAGGCGTCATCAAGCTCAGGGAGCTTGCGCTGCTTCAATGCATGCAGGGTGATTTTCATAATAACAGTTTTGCCTGCAAATTCTGCGTTGAAGAAGTCGTCAGGGAAGCGGACAGGGCCTTCACCTGATTCGCCGGGCTGTAGCGTGCAAATGAGATTTTCAAAATCTTCCAGAGTTTGCTTTTCGCCCAGGGGAAGTTCAAAATTGCTTGCAGCGATGCCTTCTACAGGCGTACCTTGCTCGTCAAAAGCAGCAAAATCCAGCACGGCAATATCACCCTTTTGGGCGAGGCGAGATTCGCCAACTGTCACGACATCTGCCATGTTGCCACGCAAACGCTCAATGACAGCATCCACCTCGTCTTCATTCACAACGGCTTCTTCCTGCTCTACTTCAAAGCCTTCGTAATTGGGCAGGGTAAATTCCGGCATGCATTCAAAGGAAATGGAATACACAAATTCTTTGCCACGCTCTATCTGTCCGCCGTCAAATTCAATGCGAGAAACCGGGCTGAATTTACCGTTGCTGATAATTTCGTTGATATGTACGTTCACAAGCTCTGTGGTGGCTTCGTGGTATACTTCCCGAAAAAAACGCTGCTCAATAATGGTAGCGGGTACCTTGCCCTTACGGAAGCCATCAAGGCTAACGGAGGTCTTGTAAAGAGCAATGGCTGCGGTCAATGCGGCTTCACCCTCTTCAACAGGAACAGTGACAGTAATTTTCTTTTTGACAGGCGAAAGGTCTTCTGTAGTATACTGCATTGAAAAAAGGCTCCTTATAAGGAAGTGTCTGTATGACCAGCGCTTGTGCATATTCACAATTGCCAACACGCTTTTGGGGTACGCGGAAAAAATAAAAAATCACACACCATGCGGTGTTGGAGTTACATTTGAAAGGTATGCAAAAAAACATATCGCTATATTTTTTACCCGCACCTATGCAAGGGTATAGCAAAAACCAATAGCGTCATTGGTTACTACAGATCAAAAGCCGCTCTGTCAATATAACAGTTATTTTGTAAATTTCAACCTCATAGTTTTCCTCTCGCTATGCCGGGTACCAGTGTGGGCGCAGGAAGCGTAACCCGCACGATTCACCCACATTGGGGCCGGGGTCGCGCCGTCCCTTTTGCACGCGCACGCTCTGTTCGCCAATGCGTACTTGATAATCCACAATCTCGCCCAAAAAGGCTTTGCGCACTACTTCTCCTAAAAGCCCATCTTCCGCCACAAAATCAATTTCGGAGGGGCGACTGGCAAGCAGAAGTGGGCTTCCCGCAAGCCCTCGCGGGGCGGGCAGATTTGGCGGGATGGGGCAATGATCCGTGCAGGTGCGAAGGTGCGTTTCGTCGCCTTCCACCTTAACAAAATTGGATAAGCCAATAAAACTGAAGACAAATCGGTTGGCGGGTTGTGTGTAAATGTTCAGGGGTGAATCAATCTGTTGCACTACTCCCTGTTTCATGACGAGAATGCGATCTGAAAGAGCCATGGCTTCTGCCTGGTCGTGGGTTACGTAAATAATGGCAAACCCGTATTGCCTTTGCAGTTCTTTGATTTCAAAGCGCATTTCTTCTCGTAAATGCGGGTCAAGGCTGGAAAGTGGTTCATCCAGCAACATCACCGCCGGGTTGATGGCAAGAGCGCGAGCCAGCGCCACGCGCTGCTTGCCGCCTCCCGAAAGGGACTCCGGGCTGCCTTCCGCAACAGACAGTAAATTGGTAGAGGCTAGCGCCTCGCGGGTGCGGTGATCAATTTCCGCTGCGGGAAGTTTGCGAAGGCGCAGGGGAAAGGCCACATTTTCATACACAGAAAGATGGGGCCATACGGCAAAGGCTTGAAATACCATGCCAAAATCGCGTTTTTCCGGTGGAACATAAAAACCCTTGCGCCGGGAAGAAAGCAGACGCTCTCCCACATGAATTTCGCCATCATCCAAATCCTCAAACCCGGCAATCATGCGCAGGGTTGTGGTTTTCCCACAGCCGGAAGGGCCAAGCAGAGAAAAGCATTCGCCCTTCTCTATTTCAATATTAAGCGCATCCACCGCTGTGACGCTGCCGAATTTCTTTGTAACATCAATAAGTCTAACATATGACATACTGTAAATCCTGTACCTTTGAGGAACGTACTGATTTCATCAACTTTTTCCCTCACCCTTACTCAAAATAAATTGTGGATGAGGAGAGAGGGGGCCGCGGAGGCACAGGCCCTGTAGAAAAAAACTCAAGGGGATAATCCTTTTAGGGTTCTCTCCATACTATATTCATGAAATACTCGGACTATCCCTTTGCTGTTTTTCCTGTGAGCTTGTTAATCAACAACTGGCCAGTCACGATAAGGATGAGCGCAATTCCGGCCAAAGCTGCGGAAACCACGGTTTCTCCATCTTCATTAAGCGTGTAGATGGCCACCCCGATGGTGCGGGTTGTAGGTGCATACAGCATGATGGATACTGTCAGTTCACGCAGCGAAGGAAGGAAGATAAGGAAAAATGCCGCCAGCATACCGGGCCGCACCAGAGGCAGCACAATATCCTTAAGGGCCTGCCACATGCTGGCCCCGCTGGCTCGTGCCGCTTCCACCAGGGAGTCATGCACCTGCTCCAGCGCAGCGGAGTTGGCTTTCAGGGAAAAGGCCATATACCTGGCTATGTAAGCCACAAGAATAATCCACACGGTGTTATAGATGTTTACGCCGTACTTGCCGCTCCACGCTAGAATGACACCCAAGGCAATAACCGATCCGGGCACAGAAAAGGGCAGCATTCCCAAAAATTCAAGAAGACCTTTGCCGCGTACCTTCATTTTCACGATGACGTAAGAGATCATCACCCCGGCGAACATTGTGATAAGAGCAGCGGTAAAACCAAGAAGCACACTGTTGCCAATGGCATCGCGGGTTACCTGATAGTCAAAAAGAATATACTTGTAGTTGGCCAGTGAGAGGTTTTCCCAAGTAAAGGGCAATCCGTAGGTTTTCAGGCCACCTACCAGAAAAATAACCACTGTGGGTAAAATAATAGTAAAGGCAATGTAACCAATACAGAGTGCAAGCAGAGGGATGCGCAGGCCGCGCAGTTTCAGCTCCATGGGGCGAAAACTCTTGCCCGCTATAATCTGGTATCGGCCCGTGCCCAGCACCTTGTTTTGCAGCCAGATAATGAACGCTGCGGAGGCCACCAGCACCGAGGCCAACACCGTTGCGGTGCGAATGGAGGCAAAATTCCCTCCGCTTTGGTGAATTTCCTGATAAATCAGGGTAGGAATGTTAAAGATTCCCTTTTCTATACCCAAAACAGCCACTGTGCCAAAGTGCGCCATGGAATAGAGCATAATAAGCAAGGCACCGGAAAGAATACTTGGCATAACCAGCGGAATGGTTATCTTGCGGGTGATGGTGAATAGCCCCGCCCCTGAAATGCGGGCAGATTCCTCAAGGGTGGGGTCCATTCGCTCAAGAGCCCCGCAAACCTGAATAAATACAAAGGGAAAGAGATACATGACCTCCACCGCAATGATGCCGGTGTAGCTATAAATATTAAAGATGGAATGAGAAATACCGAATATATCTTGCAAAAGAACATTGATGTACCCGGAGCGCGGTGCAAGCAGCATCTTCCAGGCTAAAGCCCCAATAAAGGATGGCAACATAAAAGGAACCAGAAACATAGCCTTCATAAAGCGCTTGTAGGGCAAGTCTGTGCGGGTAACAAGCCACGCGAAAAAAGTGCCCACAATGGTACTGCCTACGGTGGTGCCTGCTGCGATAATAAGGGAGTTTATCAAGGCCTGGTAAGTATTCGGCTCGGTAAGCACCTTGATGACATCGGTGAAGTTAAATGCGCCGTTGTACCAAAAGGCAGTGTGGAAAATAAGCAGAACAGGCACCGCTACCACGATCACCAAAATGCCGATGGCAAGAGCCAAAATAATCTGGGCAGCGCCAAATCCCCGTTCGGAAGCTATGGCTGAGGTTTTCATGTATTCACCTCCATAGTTTTACCTGGGGCGGTTTTTTCGGTGGATTCCCTTTCTGCGTCTGCTTCAAACCAGTGCAAATTATGAAAAGCCACTACACAAGTCTCCCCTTCGGTAAACATCAGCCCCTCCTCAATGGCAGTGAGGGTTTCCACCGCAGTACGAATGGGTGCATCATCCACATCAATAAGATAATCCATCATGGGGCCAAGGAAACTGGCGCGCTTCACCGTGCCGCGCAGACCCTCGCCCCTGCGGGAGAGCTTCACGTCTGAAGGGCGAAAAGCCGCGTCCCAATGCAAAGCCGTCCCCCCGGGGAGGGGCCACGGTATAAGCTGGGCGCCATTACCTACTACAAAGGCCCGGCTTCCCTTTCGGTGAACGGGCATAAAATTCGCAATTCCCATGAAATTAAAAACAAAGCGGTCTGCCGGCTGTTCAAATATTTCCCACGGCGTGCCTATCTGGCGAATGCTGCCTGTTTTATCCATGACAGCAACGCAATCTGAAAGCGCCAGCGCAATTTCTTGATCGTGCGTTACGTAGAGCACCGTAATATCAAGCTTGCGCTGTAGTTCTTTTATCTCAAAGCGCATTTCCTCGCGCAAGTTTGCGTCAAGGTTGGAAAGTGGCTCATCCAGCAGCATTAAGGAGGGATTGCCCACCAATGCTCGCGCCAAAGCCACACGCTGTTGCTGACCCCCGGAAAGCTCTGAAGGTAGCCGATGCTCAAGGCCTACCATATTCACCTGCTCAAGAATGTGCATGGTGCGGCGTGTGAGCTCCGCCGCCGGCACTGCGGCGAGCTTAAGCGGATAGCTGATGTTGTCAAAAACCGACATGTGGGGCCAGACGGCATAATCTTGAAAAACTACCCCCAGATCACGCCTGTCCGGTGAAATATTTATACCCTTGGCGGCATCTGCCACCACAACGTCATTAATGAGTATGCGCCCGGAATCCGGAACTTCAAAGCCTGCCAGCAAACGCAGCAGAACTGTTTTTCCACACCCGGAAGGCCCCAGTAAAGTAAAGCATTCTCCATGCTTTACCGTAAGGGACAGATCTCTCAGAACCTGTTTTCCGTTATACGCCTTACTGATATTTTCAAAATGAATTGTAGCCATAATGTATTTTGTAGCTGTATGCTTTGTGGAGGATGATTGAGCGCTGAAATAGCCGAAGGCGAATATTGCCTTTTGTGGCATATTCGACGTTGGGAATATTTCAAAGTGAATTTACTGTAGCGCCGACAGGTTTTACGATAACTCGCTGTCTTAAAGTGATCAGAGGGGGCAAGGTATAACCTCGTGGCCCTCCGATCACTTCAACGGCAAATATTTCCCCCTGGGTAAGGATAGTCAGATGCAAACAAGTCGCTCATAGGCCCTTTTGCAGCAAGCTGGATTTTACCCAAATAGAAATTATTTTTAAGCTATTTTTTGCCCTGCATAATATCCATAAACTTCTTAACATTCTCTTCTTTTTTCGCCATTAATTCCTGATAATCAATAACGATAGCACGCTTCATTGCCACTGCGGGGGTAGGCAGGTTGTACTGTGCGGGAATTACAACATCATTGCGCACAGGCAAGGTTCCTTCACCTGCAATGAGAACCTGTGCTTCTTGTGAGAGTAGATAGTCGATAAACTTTTTGGCGGTCTCTACATTGGGGCTGTTCTTCATGATAGCCGCAGGGCTTGGCACCACCAGCATTTCAGGGGGGTAGGCAAGAGCAATGCTCGCGCCTTTTTTGATTTTGTCGTTGGCGATGTAGTCTACAGCCAAGCTGGCGGCAAGTTCGTTGGAAGCGGTGTCATCCACCACTTGCCCGGAGCCCTTGCCCACTTTTGCACCGTTCTTGCTGAGTTTGGTAATGTATTCCCAGCCAAACTGTTTTGCCAAAAGAGCCACGCTCATGTACGAGGTGCCGGAGAGTGCCGGGTTGGCAATGCCGTAAGCGCCTGCATAGTCTGCCTTAAGCAGATCGTCCCAGGAGGCGGGGGGCGTCTTGATGGATTTGGTATTATACGCAATGCCAAGAGTGCCAAGGCGAATGGCAGTAAATGTGCCGTCGTAATCCTGAAAGGGGTTAACCGCATTCTTGACTTCAGGCGAGGTGTAGGATTCCAAAATACCTTCGCGCTTCATGCTATAAAAATCAGGAACTTCACTGGTCCAAATTACGTCTGCTAAAATTTTGCCGGATTCTCGCTCGGCTGCAATCTTCGCCATGAGCTTACCCGCACCGGCAGACTGGTAATCCATGGAAACACCGGGGTGCTGTTTTTCAAACCCTTCTTTTAATTTGCCGATAAGCGACTCTTTCATGGAGGTGTATACAATGAGCTTTTCTGCGGCACTAGCCTGGATGGCACCTCCAACAACAAAGCAACAGCCGATAAGGAAAGAGATAAGTTTAATACGCATTCAAGCCCCCCTTGCAAAAAATAATGTACGAACCATATTACTCTTTCTATACACAGTGCCCCAAGTGGCTGTCAAGCTTCTCGGAGCCAGAGTTTGGTGCACAATATAGAGTTTGTTGCATAATGCAACGAACTCTGGCGATTGCGCTGTCCGCTTGCGGACACCTGCTGCGCAGTTGCCAAAGGCCATTATGCAATGGCCTTTGGCATGAAAAAACTGTTGGAGGGAAGCTCAAGGGGGTGACTCTCTTGAACTTCCCTCCAAACTGAGAAGACGTATAAAAATGGCTGATTCTAATAGTGTCGTCAAATGCAGATATTTTGTTCTCTGCAAAAGAACCTATTTGACGATACTAACTAGGCGGCCAGTCTTTTTTTCACAAAGGCAGCCAACCCGCCTGCTTCAAGGATTTCGCGCATGGTTTTGGGCAGTGGAGGAAAGGCAATCGTCTTGCCTGAGGTCTTGTTGGTAACGGTGCCTGCCTGCATGTCCACTTCAACGGTATCGCCTTCGGTAAAGGCTGCAATGTCATCACCAAGTTCAATGGGGAGCAGGCCCATGTTGAAGGAATTGCGGTAAAAAATACGGGCGAAGCTGTGCGCTACAACCACAGGAATACCCGCGCCTACCAAGGCCACAGGGGCGTGTTCGCGTGAAGAGCCACAGCCGAAATTGCGCCCGGCTATGAGAATGGCTCCTGGGGTAACTTTTTTAATCCAGGCCGGATCAAGTCCTTCCATACAATGGCTGCCAAGCTCCACGGGGTCTGTGCTTACAAGGAAGCGGGCGGGGATGATGGCGTCAGTATCAATATGGTCCCCAACAACGAGGGATTTTCCTGTATATTTCATGATGATATCTCCTTAGAATTTAGTATTACAGGCGCGCCGGATGAGTAATTACGCCGGTTATCGCCGTTGCCGCAGCCACAGCAGGGTTGGCAAGATATACTTCCGCATCAAGACTGCCCATACGACCCCGGAAATTCCGGTTTGTTGTAGCAAGGGCGCGTTCCCCACCGGCGAGGATTCCAAGGTGCCCGCCAAGACAGGGGCCGCAGGAAGCGGGCCCGACAATGCATCCGGCCTGCATCATTATTTCAATAAGACCTTCTTTGAGGGCCTGCATCCAGATACGGGGAGTGGCTGGGAGCACAATACAGCGAACACCTTTGCTTACCTTGCGGCCTTTGAGTATTTCTGCAGCGACTCGCAGGTCGGAGATGCGCCCGTTGGTGCATGAGCCGATAATGACCTGATTGACGGAAACATCCTTTACTTCGGAAATGGGCTTCACATTATCAGGCAGGTGTGGGCAGGCAATGAGGGGCTCAAGGGTTGCGGCATTGAGCGTCAGGGTACGCTCATAGTGCGCCCCCTGGTCAGCGTGCAGGGTAACATCGCCAGTGCGCCCGGCGTTTTTGCAGTAAGCCAGAGTAGCCGCATCGGCTGTAAAAAGACCTGCCTTGCCACCAGCTTCAATGGCCATATTGGCCATGGTCAGGCGTCCTTCAACGGACAGGGCGTTTATGGTGCTTCCGTCAAACTCAAGGGCCTTATAGAGAGCTCCATCCACGCCGAGTTGGCCGATGGTCCACAGGATGAGGTCTTTGCCGCCGGTGTACGCAGGTAGCTCTCCATTGATAGTGACGCGGATGGTTTCCGGCACCTTAAACCAGCTTTCGCCAAGGGCCATGGCCCCTGCAATATCGGTTGACCCCATACCCGTGGCGAATGCGCCAATGCCGCCGTAGGTACAGGTGTGGCTGTCGGCGCCTACGACCAGATCCCCGGGCCCCACAAGGCCAAGCTCTGGTAAAAGCGCGTGCTCAACACCCGCGTCGCCCCCTTCAAAATAATAAGTAATATTTTGCTCTGCGGCAAATTCGCGCACTCCTTTAACCTGTTCGGCGGAGGCAATATCCTTTTGCGGCGTGAAATGATCCATAACCAAAGCGATTTTATCGCGGTTGAATACCTGCTTTATGCCCATTTGACGGAAGGACTTAATGGCAAGGGGAGCAGTGATGTCATTTGCCAGTACCATGTCAACCTTACAGTTCACAATGCAGCCGGGCACCACCTCAGCTTCTGTGACAGGTGTGGCAGATTTTGCTGCCAAAAGTTTTTGAGCAAGAGTGAGTGCCATGAATGCCTCTCCTTTAGTTATATATGTTGCGCGGCGCGCTAGGTAAAAACGGGCCAGGCTTTTTTCGGGGTGTTTTTTTTGATGCTCGCTCCAGGCTACTTTGTCAAGGCGTCCCCTACTATCCGGCCGTGTTCAAGGTGTAAGCGGTGGGTAAAAAAGGTGTCAGCATCTTTTACGCCGTGGGAGACGTAGAGCATGGTAGTGCCATTCTGGGCGAGTAAGTTAAGGCTGTGTAAAAAAGTGGTACGGCTTTTGGCATCAAGCCCGGAACAGGGCTCATCCAGGAGCAGAAGTGACGGTGAGGCTATAACGGCTCTTGCCAAGAGTACCCGCCGTGCCATTCCCCCGGAGAGGCTGTGAAAGGGCTGGGACACGGCTGCCTCTAATCCAAATTCCGTCAGGATGTAGCGTGCGCGTGCGCGCTCCTCATGAGTTGGGGAGTGATAAAGACCAATGCTGCCGTACAGGCCTGACAGGACAACGTCTTCTCCCGAAAGAGAGTACTCATAGGTATGCTGCAAGCGATCAGAGACATATCCGATCTGCCTGCGCAGCTCTTCAAGGGCTGGGCGTGGGCCGCCGTGCCATGTAATTGTTCCGCCGTATGCGGCAGTTTCATCGCCGTAAATAAGGCGCAGGAGTGTACTCTTGCCTGCTCCATTGGAGCCTGTGACTATCCAGCGCTCTCCTTGCTGTATTGTCCAGCTAATATCAAAAAGCACGGGAACTCTTTCAATAAAAACAGAAACATTGGTGAGCTGTAGTACTGCTGGTACTTGCTTGTCGGTGTTTTTTGCTAAATTTTGCTCGCGAGCGCGCTCCGTTACGGAGAATGTGAACTGGCATAGCCGTTTTTTTTCGGGAGTGCCTTCCGTATGGAGATCAGAAGGGAGGGGGGTTGGGGAAGGGAAATTCAAGGGAGTTATTCCCTCGGAGTTCCCTTCCCCAAGAAGCATTTCTCTCACCCCCCCCTTCTCTACTATCAGTCCATGCTGGACAAAGGGAGGTATATCACGCGCAGCGTGGGCGGTGATAATAATGGTGGTGCCTTGCTGTGCGGCATGGGTCAGGATGCTGGTAACTGTGGCGCGGGTATGGGCGTCAAGCCCATCGTAGGGTTCATCCAGAAGCAAGAGGGCGGGGCGGGCAACGAGGGCGCGGAGTATGAGTAGTAATCGCAATTGCCCCTGAGACATGGCGGGTACCGTAAGGTGAAGCAGGTGCTGTGCTGCGGCTTTTTCTGCAAGCTCCAGAGCGCGGGCCGATTGTTTGGAGTCCACGTCGCCATAGAGCATGGCGGCGTTGCCAAAGCCGGAAGCAATAACCTCCTGGCCGGAAATGAGCCAGCTATGCTGTATATATTCCGCCTGCTGCGCGGGTGAGACAAGGCGCACATGTTCTTTTGCGGCAAGGACTGAGGTTGTCGCTTCGTCCGCAAATTGAAAGATCACCTGGTTTGATGTCTGCTCAAAATGTTCCGGGAGAGGTGCTTCGTGCTGCAAGGGAAAAGGACGGATATTGCCGTGTAGAAGCTGGAGTAAGGTGGACTTCCCTGCACCATTGGCCCCTAAAATGGCGAGGTGGCGTCCTTGATAAAGAGTGAGGGAGACATTGGAAAGAATGAGTTTTTTTCCGTGTCCGATGTTCACATGCAGAAGGGTAATGAGGGCCTTGGGGGTGTGGTGGGAGGGGTGTTCCGATGTCATTGTCTGTGCGGCGGTATTGCTTACTGAGAGCAGGAGAAGTTGAGAGTATGCGGCTGCCGCTTGTGGTAAATGGTGCTCGCTGTGTAGCCAAAGTGGTGCGCGTATCGGGCTAGCTGCTCAAAGGCATAGGCAGGAGTATTGGCACAGTGGGCGTCTGAGCCAAAGGTAATGGGAAGGCTAAGTTTTTGTGCTATTTCCATGAGTTGCACGCAAGGATAGATTTCTTGACAATTTTTGCGCAGTCCGGCTGAGGATATTTCCATACTCATTCCCGCATCTTTCATGGCGGTAAGGGCGGTGCGAATGCGAGGCAGGGCGTCATCTGTTTTGAGCCAGGCGCGGAAGCTTTGTACCGAGTGCAGTTTTACGAGGTCGGGGTGGGCTGCAATGTTGAAAAGCCCTGTGGAGCACATTTTGGCGAGGTCGTCGTAATAGCGGGCGTAAATACTGAAGCGCTCCTCTGTGCATAGAGCGTCCCACTCTTCCGCCGGGCCGTCAAAACCCCATGTTCCTTGAAAATGCAGCCCACCGATAATATAATCGTAAGGATACTCATTCACTAAGGTAGCCGCAAAGTCTTCGTGGCCCAGAATGGCGTCTACCTCAAGGCCCATTAAAATGGTTATGCCTTCTTGCTGCCCGCGCACTGTGGCTTGCTGCACTTCTTGTATATAATCTGAAAATTGTCGGATGAGCTTTTCCTGATAGTCTGTGGGGTATGTGTAGCCTGCCGGACGGGGAGAATGCTCAGAAAAACCAAAATAATGCAAGCCCTTGGCCTTTGCTGCCAGAAACATTTCCTGAGTTGTGGCTTGCCCGTGGGAATGGCTGGTATGCGAGTGAAGATCTGCCAGAATAGGCAAGGAAACAAGGGAAATAGAGGGGGAGTCGGGGGCAAATGGGCCTTCCGAGAATCCACCATGCAGACGCCAGGATTCCGCCATATGCAACCAAGGCTCCGTGAGGAGTCTGTTGGGGGTTCGCCAGGATGTAGCCATATGTATTCCAGTTTCAGGGTGCTGTGCTGGTAAATGCGGCACTAAATATCTTTGGGGTTATTGAGCACTTTACGCAAGGCTTCTGCCACGGAGGTGTGCAATTGTTCCTTTCGCACAGGATCTCGCAGAACAATGGTTCCCCCTTGCGTATAGCGGGCGGGAAGCTGGTTCAGAGCAAAGGCGTAAGCGTCTTTCAGCATTTTGTCCGAGAGCTCCGGGTTGCCGAGGTCATCAAGGGCTTGACGAAGGCAGGCAAGCACCCGTGCTTCATTTCTATTGCGAATGGAAGAAAGATCTGTTTTTCCAATGCTGTATTTATCTCGCTGTTTTCCCATGTCATAGTCCTTTGAGGATTGTGAATGCAGGGGTGTTGCGTTTTGCGCAGGCAAGTTGTCGTAAGGCCACTGCCTAACGTAATCTAATCTTCAGTGTACGCCGATGCTTGGCAGTAAGCAAGAGAAATGGATTACTTTTTCAGAGCAAGCGCAGTTAAGCCGCTATTGCATGAAGCATTGGAGGCCATTGCACAATGGCCTCTGCGGATGCGCCAGCAGACGCCCGCAAGCGAGCAGCGCGGCGTGCCTTTATTTCAAAGCAGCTTCTGCTTTGAAATCATTCGATAAAAATTATGTCTTCTCCTGGCATTTAGTTCTTAAGAGCCTTCGGAGAACTTTTTAAG
>JAVBJS010000077.1:0-16414 GCA_031546885.1 Desulfovibrio sp. | reverse complement strand
AATGCCCCATGAACGATCCCACAAGCCGCACAACTCAAATGCTCTACGGCTGTCCGCTTGCACCGGCAGACCCCTTCATGGCTGAGGCTATGCCCTTTCGGCTGGGAGCAGATGTAGGGCCAGAGCTTATAGAAGCTCTTTCACATCTTTACGAAGATGAAGCTGTCTTTTTAGCACACCTGATAAAAAGCACACACTATGTTTCCATTTCCATGGAGACCTTTCGCTCCCTGGCCAGCCTGCTCGGAACTCCGCTCCCTTCCAACAAAGAAGCAAAGTCCCCCCATAAGGAGAGTTTCAGAGTTTTTTTACAAAAAAATGTATGGACAAGAGAAGACATACTTGCCATTGCCGAAATTGCAACCTCCATATCCAGCAACACAACAGCCACCACACCGGCAACAGTCCGAACTTCCGTGCGGGGCAGCACTGATCCTGACTGGATATCCATTCATGTTCCCGAAAGAGAATTCAATGCGGAAACCCTGTACAAAGAAACATGGCGTCCCTCAGAAGACAGCCCCGCATCGCCTCTCGCCATAAAAAAAGCAAAAGAAACTACCGATAAAAAACCTTCCTCCCATAAAAAATGGCTTTTTCTTCTCCTCGCCATCCTGGTGGGAGGGGCGTGGGTGGCGCACTCCAATGGCTACACACCCCAAATGCTCGTTAATAACCTAAAAGTAAAATTTTTCGCCCTCACAAAGCGCCCCACCTTGCCCCCTCCCCTGCTTCCTGAGAAAGACCCTGCCGCTCGATGAGCCCGTTACACAACGAACGCACCTGGCAAATTAATCAGCCCTTCCCTGCTCGCCGGGGCTCTTTGACATATTGTCGGGAATGTATTAAAAAAAAGAACTAGTGTAATAGTCTCGGCAGGAGGAACTATGCCCCCGCACAGTCTGGACATATTCGGCGGTTCTGGTGAAAAGCGATTTCTCGTGGGCCTTGTGGGACAGGGCCCTGCCCTTGATATTTTTGCGCGCATCCTTGAGCGCCCGGATTTTGCCCTTGCCTTTCCCCGCGTAAAAATCGTAGGGTGGTGCCCTTACCCGGAGGGGAGGACCGAAGACCAGCCGCAAGCTCCATCTTTGCCGAAATCGATGCAGCATGTTGCTTCATTCCCAGATGCTACCGCACTTTTTGCGGCACGCCCAGGCATTCAGCTTGCACTTGACCTTACCCCGACAAACCTCCATATCGCCGCCATACGCAAGGCAGCCCCCATACATACCACGGTTGTTACCAGTGACACCCTGAACCTGTTCGCTCTTTCGGCAATTACCGGAAAATTCGCACCCGGAGGGGATGAGCAGCTCCTGAAGGCCCACGATCTTTTGACCTTGCTGATGGATCAACTGGATGACGATGTTTTCATCATCCGGGAAGACGGTATCATAGTAGATCTGAACCGCCATGCAGCGGAACGGCTTGGCGTCTCAAAGGAACGAGCCATCGGGTCACATTGCAATGAAATTGACACCACCACACCGTGCTGCGACGAAGAATCCAAATGCCCCTTTGCCATAGCCCTTACCACAGGTAAAAAAGCGGATCGCCTATTCACACGGCTGGATCCCAGCGGGTTCGTCCGTTATTTGCACACCTTTTGCTTCCCCATTCTGGGAGTGGGGGGAACGCCTTCACAAGTGCTTTTACTGCAACGCGACGCCACAGAAGGGCGACACTTTGCGCAGCGTATGCGCCAAACGGAAAAAATGGCGGTCATTGGTGAACTTTCTACCTATATGGCACATGAAATTCGTAATCCGCTCTTTCCCATCGGGGGATTTGCCAGCGCTCTTTTGCGCAATCCTTCCCTGGATGAGGATGCGCGTGAAAAAGTACGTATTATCTTTGAGGAATCTCGAAAACTGGACGATATCCTCAGAAATATTCTGAATTTTGCACGGCCCACAAAGCAGCAAATTGGTACCTTTGATATTGAAGGCGTAACACGCCAAACCATGGAACTTATGCTCATAGGCAGTGCCGAACGCGGCATAATCGCCAACGTCACCATAGCGACAGACCTGCCAAAGGTGCGCGGCAATGCAGAAAATCTTAAGCAATGCCTGCTTAATCTGCTTAAAAATGCCACGGAGGCCATGCCGGAAGGGGGCAACATTACCCTAACGGCAAAACGTGTTAACGCAACCGTTCATATTTGTGTAACAGACACCGGCCTTGGCATTCCTCCCGAGCTGCATGATCAGGTGTTCAGCCCCTTTTTTACGACCAAAGACGCCAGCGCCGGCCTTGGCCTTGCCATGACTCGAAAGATTATGGAAGAAGCCGGAGGAACCGTCCTGTTGAGTAGCCGACTTGGCAAAGGCACCACTGTTACCCTTGTCTTGCCTGCCGCTCTGGCTGTAGGCGAGCCGGAAAAATAATGTACGTGCAGGAACCGGCATGATCGGCATTTATATTGGCTCTACCACACCCCGCTCCGGGAAAAGCCTGCTCAGCTTTTCACTTGGGGTGCTACTGCAACAGGCGGGGTTGCGCGTTGGGTACATGAAACCCCTTGGCAACATTCCGCAAAAGGTAGATGAACTGCCGGGAGATGCGGACGCTCTGGTCATACAGGAAGTTTTGGGACAGCAGGCCGCAGCCGATATTGTTACCCCGATTATGATTCCACAGGGTTTGCATTCCCTTTCGCTTTTTGACGCGCAAAGGCCAGGCGAAAGTCTGAATTGCATTACCGATGCCTATACGCATCTGGCGCAAAACGCAGATATCATGCTGGTATCCGGTACGGGAATATTTCCGGCAACGGGCAAATTTTGCGGGGCAGACGGCCTCACCATTGTCAAGCACCTTCAGTTGAAGGTGCTTTTGATTGAAAACTTCGACAGCCGCATTAATTACGACGCACTGCTGCATTTGAAGGAAATTCTGGGAGACTCCCTTCTGGGCGTTGTGCTGAATGATGTTCCCCTCGACAATATGCGCGACGCTGAATATGTTCTGGCTCCCTATCTTGATGCCCACGCCATACCTGTTCTGGGTATTATTCCGCGTGAGCCGGGTCTGTGGGCCATGCGCGTTGCGGACATTGCCTATAATCTTGGCGGCTGCGTTGTGACAGGTAACGCGCAATCATCTAGAATGATAGAAGATTTTATTCTTGGCGTTACACAGGTAGATACTTTTATGCCGCACCTTAAGAACCATTCAGAATGCGCCGCCATTATGGAAGGAGACAGAGTAGATTTACAGTTGGCAGCCCTGCATGCCGCCTGTCCCTGCCTCATTCTTGCAGGCAATATTCCCCCCTGCGAGCTTATACGCACCCGCGCGGATAAACAGGGAACCCCCATCATTACCGTGCGAGAAGATACGTATAGCGTTGCCTGCACCATGTCTCGCATTCTCAAGGCAAAAAAATTAAGAGATCTTAAACAGATACGAATTGGTATTTCCCTCGTGAAAGGGGCAATCAACCTTGCTCCCATTCTTAAAGAAACGATGGGCAGCCCGTGTAGTTTATGAAAAGACTGAGGGAGAAACCCCCAAGGGGATGAGCCCCCTTCTCCAAGCCACCTCCATGCGGTATCTTGCTAGTGCTTACTTGCAAAAGTAAGCACTACAAAATCCGATAGGATTTTGCGCCGACTGAGTCGGCGTGCCTATTAAAAATTAGTATGTTATACTTTTGTTATTTTTCGGAAACAGTGAAGTTTTATGCTCGAAATTTTAACAATTAGACACTAGCTGCCCAAACACTCTCATCCTTAACCATTGATGCCCCACTATGATTACCTTTACTGAGTTACAAAATAAGCATTCTGCCATTGCGGTTGTCGGGCTTGGCTATGTCGGCCTCCCTCTTGCCGTGGCCTTGTCCAGACATTTTTCCGTCATTGGCTTTGACATTTCCCTGGCGCGCATCACGGAACTTCAAGGGCAACACGATCGCACCCGTGAAGTTTCGACGGCTGATCTTGCGGCAACGACCCTGCATTACACGGCTGATCCGCACGATCTCACCAAGGCAGACATCCTTATTGTCGCTGTGCCAACCCCCATTGACAAGCATCGCAATCCCGATCTTTTCCCTGTGGAAAGCGCCTCCCGCCTTGTGGGCAAGCATATGAAAAAAAATGCGGTGGTTGTTTATGAATCCACTGTCTACCCTGGTGTGACAGAAGATATCTGCGTGCCCATCCTTACTCAGGAATCCGGCTATACCTTTGGCACGGATTTTACCGTGGGATATTCCCCGGAGCGCATCAATCCGGGCGACAAGGTGCACACAGTTGAGCACATCGTCAAAGTAGTAGCAGGCAGCAATGCTGCAACCTGCAATCTGCTGGCAGAGGTTTACGGCAGCGTCATCACGGCCGGTATTCACAAGGCCCCTTCCATCAAGGTGGCAGAAGCAGCCAAGGTTATTGAAAATACGCAACGTGACCTCAACATTGCCCTCATGAATGAACTGGCCCTTATTTTTGACCGACTTGGCATTGATACTCTGGACGTACTGGCAGCGGCCGGCACCAAATGGAATTTCCTGCCCTTCCGGCCCGGTCTCGTGGGGGGACACTGCATTGGCGTTGACCCCTACTACCTGACCTTCAAGGCAGAAGAGGTGGGCTACCACCCCGAGGTTATCTTGGCGGGGCGGCGCATTAATGATGTTATGGGCAAGCATGTGGCGGAAAAAACCGTCAAGATGCTTATTGCCGCCGAGCGACGTGTAAGCAAGGCCCGTGTAGGAATTTTCGGCTTGACCTTTAAGGAAAACGTGCCGGATTTGCGCAACACCCGCATCATTGATATTCATAAGGAGCTGACAGAATACGGCATAACCGTGCTCACCCACGACCCCTTTGCCGACCCTGCCGAAGCGCGTCATGAATACGGCCTGGAGCTGACTCCGCTTGAAGATATGCGCGAACTTGACGCCATTATCCTGGCCGTTGGGCATGCTCAATTTGCAAGTCTGACCCTCACGGATCTTCTGGCTCGTTTTTCAAAGCACGACAAAGCTGTTCTCCTGGATATCAAAGGACTCTGGACACCCGCAGCCGCACAGGCTGCCGGGTTCATTTACTGGCGGCTATAAGCCCGGTCGTATCGCATGAATATTCTTCTTGTCACCGCCACCTCACAGGAAATGCAAGCTGTCCTATCCGGCTTTGCCTCCCCCCCTGTGGAAAGCCTTCTCGAAGAGCTATCGGCCTTTCCCGTGTCAATGGGGCGGAATATACCCTCCTGTTCTCTGGGCAAATGGACTTTTTTTCTTTGCATCTGCGGGGTTGGCCCTGTGAGCGCAGCCCTGCACACGGGTCTTGCCCTTGGCGCACTGCAAGCATCGCACATTCCCCTGCACGGACTGCTTAACCTTGGCATTGCCGGAACCTATGACCCCGCCCTTGCCCCACCTGGCTCCCTTGTTCAAGCCAGTTGTGAGATATTTCCAGAATACGGCCTGTGTACTGCACAAGGCGTTGACGCCAAGGGAATAGCCTTTCCGCAAGCCACCCTTCTTGACGGCCCGGTTTTTGATCGCCTTCCTCCAGCTTCTCCAAACCCCTCGCCGCGTTTTTTTATGGAAAATGGGCTTGGCAATATGGGCTTAAGCTGTCATAATTCATGGTTGAACGGTGTAAGCGTCACTGTCTCAGGGGTTTCCGGCACCCCCGACCGGGCCACTTTTCTCGCGCAGCACACCGGCGGGATCATGGAAAACATGGAAGGCTTTGCCCTTGCTTTGGGAGCCGCTCGCTCCAATATCGCCTTCGCAGAAATTCGCGCCATTTCCAATTGCGTCGGGCACCGCCCCCCGCACACATGGGATATTCCGGGAGCCTTCGCGGCACTGGCTCGAATAATATATGAAGCAACCGGGGAAGAAACAGTCCCTCCCCCTGACTCTCGCCCTCCTTATCCACAATTTGCATGAAGCAAGGACAGGGTAAATTGTTAACCTGAGAGTATTATTTACTTTTTATTATTCCAGAGCACTCTTACCAATAGCCTCGTACAGGATCACCCATGCAGGAATTGCGGAGCCTTCTCACCCTTGAACAGCCCCTTATCAATGCTGCTCTACTGCGGCATCTTGAGACCCTTCCTCCCTTGGCCTACCCCGCTGCGGCGCATTTGCTCGGAGCAGGAGGAAAGCGGTTGCGCCCTTTGCTGACTCTGCTTGTTGGGCGGGCCCTTGGGAATAACAATGAAGACCTCTACACACTCGGCGTTGCCATTGAAATGCTGCACGCGGCAACACTGCTGCATGATGACATACTGGATAATGCTCCCCTGCGCCGAGGCCAGCCCACAGCTCACTCACTTTTTGGTATCACTCAAGTCATACTTGCCGGGGATGCGCTGCTTGCCAAGGCTCTGCTCATGGTTTCACAGTTGGATGACGCCCGCCTTACAAAGTGTATTTCTGAGGCTGTCATGCGTACCGCTGAAGGAGAAATTGCCGAATTTGCGGCTATTCGCAATATTTCCTTACTCCCAGAAGAATATTTGCACATTATTACAGGTAAAACAGCATGGATGCTACAGGCTTCATGTGAACTTGCTGCCCTTTATGCAGGGGCAACTGCCTCTGAGGTGAAAGCTGCAGCACGCTTTGGTCTTGAGCTTGGCATCGCCTTTCAACTGGTGGATGACGCCCTCGATTTCTCACCCTGTGCTGAAACAGGTAAGCCCACCGGGGGCGATTTGCGCGAAGGAAAAATAACCCCCCCCCTCCTGCATTATCTTGCAGCCCTGCCGCCGAATGAAAGAACACCCTTCAAACAGAAGCTTGCCGATAACCTCCTGACAGACGAAGACATTACCAAGGCCAGCACAGATATTTTTGATCACGGCTACGCCCAAAAGGCACGAGAGCAGGCAGATTCGCATCTGCTATGCGCCAAAGAAGCCCTGACCGCCCTGCCAAAGGGAAAACCACGAGACGTGCTGGAACAAATGCTGACATACGTTCGCACACGCAAGGCCTGAACACACGATATTTATTCTTTATCCCCAGTTTAACGCTACCCTGCTCCAGGAGAATATCTTATGCTTTATACCATTGAAATCCGCATGAAAAACCACCTTGACGATTGCGTTGGGGCCAACCTTGCAGCGCGAATCCGGGCAGCTTTGCAGGTACCAGTCACAGCGGTGCGGGTTACCAATATTTTCACCGTGGAGGGCCTTTCTGCAGCGGAGGTACAAAAAGCCGTTGATGTTGCCGCCATTCACGATCCTGTTCTGCACACTGCTTCTTTACAACCCCTGGCAACACTGCCGGAGGAAACCTCCTGGGTTATTGAAGTGGGTTTTCGCCCCGGTGTTACGGATAATGCAGGCAGAACGGCGCGAGACACGCTGGCTTTAGTTCTGGGGCGGGCGCGGGATTTTTTTGTCTACACAGCAACACAATATCATATAACCGCGCAGCTTCCCCGCGAAGCTATGGAGCACATTGCGCGGGATCTGCTCGCCAATGAGCTTATCCAGCGCTACTCCCTTAAAAGTCGGGAAGAATGGTTACAACAACCCGGTTTTACTCCGTATGCGGCACGGGTTACAGGAGCTGCCAGCGACAGTGTGGCTCATATTGCCCTCGCCTCCATGACGGATGAGGAACTTACCGCATTCAGCCGGGCAAACACTCTCGCTCTTTCACTGGAAGAAATGCACGCCATTCGCGCATACTATGCCCTGCCGGAAACCTGCGCGACCCGCATTACTGCCGGCCTCAGCGCTGATCCCACCGATGCGGAAATTGAAGTGCTGGCTCAAACATGGTCAGAGCATTGCAAACACAAGATATTTTCTGCAAAAATTTACTATGAAAATACAGAAACAGGACGCCGGGAAGAAATTAACAGCCTGTATAAAACCTGCATTCAAGGATCAACAAAGAAATTGCGTGAGCGTATGGGCGACAAAGATTTCTGCCGCTCTGTTTTTAGCGACAATGCCGGGGTCGTGGCCTTTAATGAAAGTCATGATGTCTGCATTAAAGTAGAAACGCACAACAGCCCTTCAGCCCTTGATCCTTACGGGGGTGCGCTTACAGGCATTGTGGGCGTAAACCGCGACCCTATGGGCACCGGCATAGGGGCGGAGCTGGTCTGCAATACGGATGTTTTTTGCTTTGCCTCGCCCTTTCACGATGCGCCCCTTCCCCCGCGCCTGCTGCACCCACGCCGGGTCATGGAAGGTGTGAGGGAGGGCGTTGAGCACGGTGGTAATAAATCCGGCGTGCCGACTGTGAATGGCTCTATAGTATTTGACGAGCGCTTTCTGGGCAAACCCCTGGTCTATTGCGGTACAGTGGGTATGATTCCGCGTGTGGTTGCCGGTAGAGCGGGCCATACCAAAAAGGCGGAAGTAGGTGATATTATTGTTATGGCCGGGGGCCGCATAGGCAAAGACGGCATCCACGGAGCTACCTTTTCTTCAGAAGAACTACACGAAGACTCTCCCGCCACTGCTGTGCAGATTGGTGACCCCATCACCCAGAGAAAACTGTATGATTGCATTATCCGCGCCCGGAATCTGGGGCTGTATAACGCCATAACAGATAACGGTGCCGGTGGCCTTTCTTCTTCTGTGGGTGAAATGGCGGAAGATACCAACGGGTGCCGCATCAATCTTGCCAAAGCTCCCCTTAAATATGACGGACTGCGCCCGTGGGAAATTCTGCTTTCAGAGGCCCAGGAGCGCATGACTCTGGCTGTTCCGCCAAAACATCTGGCAGCCTTCTTGCAATTGGCGCAAGAAATGGATGTGGAAGCCACAGCCCTCGGGGAATTTACAAATTCCGGCTTCTTTCACGCCACCTACAACGACGTGCCCGTTGCCTTCCTACCCATGCAGTTTCTGCATGACGGCGTACCACAAATGCAACTGACTGCCCGCTGGCAACGCCCTACCGGCTTTACAGCAACAAGCCTCACTCAGGCTTGCTCTGATAAGGCGCCAGGCGGATCTGCGGCCATACCGGGCTCGCAACTGACCCTCACCAGCGCAGATAGCACCCTTGCCAAGGCGGGCCTGCAACATGATGCACTGCTTGTGCGTATGCTGGGGCGCCTGAATATTTGCAGCAAGGAATACCTTATCCGCCAGTATGACCACGAAGTAAAAGGCGGCAGTGTTGTCAAACCCCTGGTGGGAGTGAAGCGAGACGGGCCTGCCGATGCGGCTGTTGTACGTCCCTTGCTTGATTCCGAAGCGGGTATCGTGCTTTCTCACGGTATCTGCCCAAAATTCAGCGATGCCGACACCTACTGGATGATGGCGAATGCCATAGATGAAGCTGTTCGCAACGCCATTGCTGTGGGCGCGGACCCCACTCGACTGGCAGGTGTGGATAATTTTTGCTGGTGCGACCCTGTGCAATCGGAAAAAACACCTGACGGCACATACAAACTGGCCCAGTTAGTACGGGCCAACAAGGCTCTTGAGCAATATTGTCTTGGCTTCGGCGTACCCTGTGTTTCAGGCAAAGATTCCATGAAAAATGATTACACAGGGGGCGGAGCAAAAATCTCCATTCCTCCCACCGTGTTATTTTCCATTCTTGGCGTTATTCCCAACGTCAACCTTGTCGTGACTTCCGACTTTAAGCAGGCAGGTGACGCCATCTACCTTTTGGGTATCTCGCGCAACGAGCTTGCCGGAAGCGAAATAGCCAGCGAGCTTTCCCTCTGCGGCGGCGCGGTGCCGGAAGTGGATATTCTAACGGCAGCGGCACGCTATCAGCTCGTACATGCTGCCATACAGCAGCAATTGATAAGTGCCTGCCATGATCTCTCTGACGGCGGCTTTGCTGTTGCCCTTGCCGAAATGGCTGTGGGGGGACGCCTCGGCGCTCAGGTAAACCTGGATCGCATCCCACAGAATGGCATTCCCGGTCTGGTAGAATTACTGTACACAGAGTCTGCCAGTCGCCTGCTTGTCACAGTACCCCGCAGCTCCATTGCTGCCTTTCAAGCCCTTTTTGCTCCTTGTCTCGGCTTTGACGCAGCACTTATCGGTAATGTTGCCGATACGGGCCGCATAACCTGCACCAGCGGTGGCAATAATGTCATCGAGCTTCAGGTGGAAGATGCCGTAAAGGCTTTTAAAGGAACGCTGAATTGGTAGTTTCTATATCCTCACGAACCGTTTCACCCGGGAGATACCATGACACCGCGTGAGTTTACCGAAAAAGAACGTGCCATTTTGCGCATTGTGCAGAAAAATCTGCCGGACTCCCTGACGCCCTATGCCGACATTGCCGCCATGACCGGAACAACCGAAGAAGCCGTACTCGCCCTTCTGCATGAAATGACGGAAGACGGCTCCATTCGCCGTTTTGGGGCAAGTATAAAGCATCAAAAAGCCGGGTACAGCCATAATGCAATGGTGGCATGGATTGTCGATGCCGCCGAGGCCGATGCCATTGGGGCAAAGGCTGCGGAGCATCCTCTCATTTCTCATTGCTATTTTCGCCCCTCACCGGCTTCTGACTGGCCCTACGAATTATACACAATGATCCACGGGCGGCATCCCGAAGAATACAAAGACGTTGTTACCTTCCTGTGTCAGAACACCCCACTCCGGGAATACGCTGTGTTGGAAAGTATCCGCGAGTTGAAAAAAACTTCCATGACCTATTTTTAAAGCAAGGCTGATTTAAAGGAGACCCCATGTCGCAACAATTCCCAAAATCCAACCAGCTTTTTACCGAAGCAAAAAAATATATTCCCGGCGGCGTCAACAGCCCGGTACGCGCCTGCGTTTCCGTAGGGAGTGATCCACTCTTTATCACGAGCGGCAACGGTGCAACCATCACCACCGCCGATGGGAATACCTATGTAGACTTTGTGGAATCCTGGGGGCCCATGCTGCTCGGGCACGCCCATCCCCATGTCAACGCGGCGCTCCACGCGGCAATTGAGCGTGGCACCAGTTTCGGCGCTCCCTGTGAAGATGAAATTCGCCTGGCAAAGGCTCTGGTCGCTGCCCTACCCGGCATGGACATGGTACGCATGGTCAATTCAGGTACAGAAGCTACCATGAGCGCCCTTCGTCTCGCCCGCGCCCACACGGGGCGGAATATGTTCATCAAGTTTGACGGCTGCTACCACGGGCACGGCGATGCCTTTCTGGCCGGAGCAGGCTCGGGCGTTGCCACCCTTTCCATTCCAGGCACACCGGGTGTTCCTGCGGCTGTTGTGGCCGACACCCTGCTGGCTCCCTACAACGATCTTGCCGCTGTGGAAAAACTTTTCTCACTCCACGGCAAGAATATTGCCGCCATTATCGTTGAGCCAGTGGCAGGCAACATGGGCCTTGTACTGCCCAAAGCCGGATTTTTGGAAGGCTTGCGCAGCCTCTGCGATACGCATGGCAGCGTCCTTATTTTTGACGAGGTTATTACCGGATTTCGGGCCTCCTTTGGCGGTGCCCAAGGGCGTTTCAACATTACGCCAGACCTCACCACTCTTGGTAAAATCATTGGTGGGGGCCTTCCCGTTGGGGCCTATGGCGGCAAACGGCAGCTCATGGAGCGAATTGCGCCAAGCGGCAACGTCTATCAAGCCGGCACCCTTTCCGGAAACCCTCTGGCAATGGCAGCAGGCCTTGCGACTCTTGAAATTCTTGCCAAAAGCGACTATGCGGCCCTGGAAAAAAATGTTGAAAGCCTGTGTCAAAAACTGGAAACTCTTTTTGCCGGAAAGGGAATACCCGTTGTTATCACACGTCTTGCCAGCATGTTCACCATATTTTTCACCAAGGAACCTGTCACCGATTTTGCCTCGGCAAAGCATGGCGACAGCGCTCTTTATAGCCGCTTTTATCAGCACATGCGGGCTCACGGCGTCTATTTAGCCCCCTCGGCCTTTGAAACAGCTATGGTATCCTTTGCGCACACCGAAGCGCACTTCAATGCGCTGCTCAAGGGAGTGGAAACATTTTAGAGCAATTTCGCCTTGAAATGCTTTAAGTATGCTTTTCGATAGAAATCGTTGCACAATGCAACGATTTCTGGCGATTGCGCAGCAAGCGCCCGCAAGCGGGCAGCGCAGCGTGCCTTTCTTTCACAATCCGTTTCGGTTGCGAAAGTATGTGGGGAAGGATATGTGTTCAATTTTTTGGAAATATAATATTTTAGGGTCAATTGCGTCCAAATTTTACCAGAAAGCGGAAAGTAGCAGAAGATATGCCCTTTTAACATGCTTTTAAAGCCCAAACGGGCTTTAAAAGAAAGGCACGCTGCGCTGTCCGCTTGCGGGCACCTGCTGCGCAGTTGCCTGAGGCCATTTTGCAATGGCCTCTCGATAGTGCCACCTGCAAAAAGAATTATCCCCATTATAAAAAAAAGAGCCCGTTATGCAACGGGCTATTTTTTATTGATAAATCCTTAACTACAAGCCAAGACTTGCCAAAAGATCATCCACATCTGTTTGCGATGAATCCAGAGAGGGGCCTTTCAGCTCGGAGTTTTTAATTTCAGCAACTTTTCGCTTACTTTCTTCCGCAAGCTGGGCGATATCTTTCTCTGGCTCGTCCTCACGGCCTTTCATCATGATGCCCGTCGAAACATACAGGTCAAACACGGTTTCCTGAATGGAGCCAATCGCCGTAACAACCTTTTTCAATCGCTGCCCTGTAAGATCCTGAAAGCTTAAAGAAGTCATGATGCCTGTAAGGGAAACTTCCAGGTCAGAATTCAACGCATCCAGTTTGGCGAGGGCTGCTTCATCTTTTTCAGAAACAGTCAGCGAGGCGATAATCTGGCCTGCTTCTTCCTGCTGCATAAACAGATTTTCCGCCGTAGCCATAATGTTTTCCGCCGCTTCAAGCGTGGTTTGCATTACTTCTTCAATTTGTTGCTTGGCGTCTTTGAAAAGCTTTTGCGCGTTGGTTGTCGAATTACCGGTCGGCTGGGCGCTACCGCCTTCTATAGAATGTGAGGCCGTGGAAATCTCCTGATAAATCCCCCGCAACCCTGACCGCATCTCATCGTTCAAATGCCGGTAAAATTCACTCTCCACCATGGCCTTTGTCATGGCGGAAGAAAGCTCCCGCTGCACAGCTTCCGTCACAGTCTGCCGAACGGAATCAGCAACCTGATCAGACACTTTTTGCAGTACGCGCTCCAACATTTCTTCTTGTGTTATCATGCAATTTCCCCCAGCGATCCATCGTAGGTATATGGTTTCGGGCGACTATAATCGTCCCTTAAAATATAACTGAAATAACACTCCATTACGAGTGTGGCAGTACCCTACACCTCCTTGTGCAAAATCTCAATCATATTGACGAGGTTACTCAAGGCAAACGTACCTGAAAAATGAGGCCATTGCACAATGGCCTCAAAATGGAATAATTGCGTCAAAACTTTACCCGGAACCAGAAAGTAAAAAAAAGATACGCCCTTTTAACATGCTTTTAAAGCCCAAACGGGCTTTAAAAGAAAGGCACGCTGCGCTGTTCGTTTACAAGCAGCGGCTGCGCAATGGACTCTGGCAGTAGCCCTATAAACCCGCATAGTTTTTGAATCCATTTTTGACAGTTTATATCAATAATTTGTTGATTTTTTTATTGATATTTAACCGAACTGCAATTATCTTTTCTAAGATTCGCGAGTCGATCTTATGGGCGAAAAAAGCTATAGACAATATTCACAAAGAGAAAAACGATATTTTCAGAGATACGGCAATTCAGCCACACAAAAAGGGAAGGGGTCATGCTGCAAAGGTCATTACAGTTCATAAAAAGATTATTTGGAAACGCCGCACGCGTTCTTGTCTACTCGCTGATACTTTCCCTGGTTCTTCCGCTGCCCGTTTTGGCAGAGGCGGCGGCGCGAGATGCTGATGACGGTGCCGCGCATGTGCTGCAACGCCTGAACAGCCCGGAACGAAGGGCAGCCATTGCCGAAGCCGCGCATAAAGACGCGCAAATGCAGGCAGCAGCTACCGCTGAAGAAAGCCGCATTACTGAAAATTTCCCCCTCCATAATGGGGATCAAGGGGACTCCATCCCCTTGAAGGGTTCCAGGGCACAGAACCCCGTGGCCACAGCAGGCGTATCCAAGCCTGCTCCCGCCTCCCCCCGTCCCCTCTCCTCCGTCATGACGGAACACGCCGCTGCACTGCTTGGAGTGCCCGCGCCCATGGGCACCCATCAGGACGAAGGCCTTGGCTTTCATCAGGACGGCACGGTGCGCAAGGCAGGCGGTAACAACAGCAATTTCACGCCTGACGGCAAACGCGCCGCTGCGTATTCGCAGTACGGCTTCTCTCAGGGATACAGTCGAGGTCTGAATGAGCCGAGCTATGACCCCATAACCGGCTTTAACTACCGCATTGGTGACTCCACAGCCGGAGGTCGCATTAGCGGCAGCAACAGCATGGGCCGCACTTCCAACCAGTTTGACCCAGCTCGCACGGTCATGGATCGCGGGCTGTCTTACGGTCTTGGCTGGGCCAACAGCGCAGGCGAAGCCGCGCTGTCCAGTCTGGTGGATGGGGGCCGTGCTCGTCTGAATTTCATGGTGGACTGGAACGGACGCATCAACGGCGAAGGCGATACACTTTTGCCCTTTTACGATTCACAATACACCACCGTGTACACACAATTTGGCGCTCGCTCCATGTCCGGCCTATCCGGAAGGTCGAGCGACGACGACGGCAGCGGCGCGGATCGCTGGATAGGCAACGCAGGCGTGGGTCAACGCTGGTTCCCAACGGCGGAAAACCTAGCGGATTCCGGCAACTGGATGTTCGGGTACAACGCCTTTTATGACTACGACTTTACCCGCAGTCACCAGCGTGGCGGCGTGGGCGTAGAAGCGCAGTACGACTGGCTGCGCGTGGCCTCCAACTATTACATGCCCATA
The DNA here is from genome assembly GCA_031546885.1 of Desulfovibrio sp. Taxonomy (GTDB): domain Bacteria; phylum Desulfobacterota; class Desulfovibrionia; order Desulfovibrionales; family Desulfovibrionaceae; genus Frigididesulfovibrio. The sequence continues at coordinate 1,551 of JAVBJS010000077.1, read as the reverse complement.
TCCTCCTGGCGCAGCTCCAAGGACTTTGACGGCGATTTTGTGAAAGAACGCGCTGCCGAAGGGTGGGATGTGCGCGTCAAAGGCTATTTACCATTCTACCGCAACATGGCTGTAACCGGCGCGTATTCGCAATGGCAGGGCGATCACGTGGGCATGTTCAGCAGCGACAAGCTGGAAAAAGATCCCAAGGTCTGGAGTTACGGCCTGGAATACACACCAGTGCCCCTGGTATCCGGCTTTGTAAACCAACGCAGCACCGAACAGAGCCGTAGCGATACTGAATTTGGCCTGCGTTTCACCTACCACTTCCAGATGCCCTGGGAAGAACAGATCAGCCATTCCAAAGTGGCGGAACTGCGCACGGTTGGCGGCTCTCGCCACGAATTTGTGGATCGTGAGAACCGCATAATCCTCGAATACAAGACCAAGAACAGCTACCGTATCACCTATGTGGGCCAGGACGGAGAGAATCGCTTCCGCTTCCGGGTGACAAACGGTTTTGGTGAATACATGGTCGGCCAGACTGTGCGGGTAACGGCAGGCGGCATGACCCTGGCGGAAGCCACAACGCCCGCACCGCTCGCATCGACCACATCCGATACTTTTCTGTCTAGGGCTGGGAAATTTTTTGACGCTCTGTTCAGCGTGCGTGAGGCCCAAGCGGCGGACTTCAGCCGTAACTACACCACAAATGGCAGAGGCGAGTTTGTGGTAACGGTTATCAACGCGCCCGGCGGGCCGCTGGTGCTGACCATGCAGGCTGGGGAGAACACCCAGAGCTTTACGGTGCTGACCACCGCCACGCTGAAAATCAGCGCCAGCTCCACCAGCCTGGCTAACAGCGGGCAAAGCACCCTCACCGTGCAAGCTCAGCCAGGTCAGGACGTGGTCTGGACTATTTCCGGCCCCGGCATGTTTACGAGCCAGCAAAACCAGACCAACAGCCAGGGCCTTGCCACGGCCATAATGCAGGCTAACCCCACAGGATACGGGGATATCAGGGTGACAGCCACAGTCAACGGGCGTCCGATACATGTAACCCTTACCGTGCCGCAAGTGTATACCTTGGAAGCCGCGCCAAGCAGCCTGACTCAGGGTAGTGCAAGCAGCATGACTTTTACGGTGAAGATGAACGGCGCACCAGCGCCCGCCGGAACCGCCGTGACCTTTACGCCAAATGCCAACTTCACAGGCCTGCCAACCACAGCCCTGACAACGGACGCCGCCGGTAAAACTACTGTGACTGGCCTGACAGTCACGGTTTCGGGCAACCAGACCTTGAGTGCCACAGTCGCGGGCCAGACCATAAGGATACCCATAACCATAACGTCCGCCGCGTACACGCTGGAAGCCACGCCAAGCAGCCTGACTCAGGGTAGTGCAAGCAGCGTGACTTTTACGGTGAAGATGAACGGCGCACCAGCGCCCGCCAGAACCGCCGTGACCTTTACACCAAATGCCAACTTCACAGGCCTGCCCACAGGTGCGCAAAGCACCAATGCCTCTGGACAGATAGTGGTGAGCAACCTGACGGGTACGACTTCCGGCAGT
>JAVBJS010000043.1:0-10031 GCA_031546885.1 Desulfovibrio sp. | reverse complement strand
GATTTCCCCTGCACCCCTCACTGTGAGTCGTTGCTTAGCAACGCAGATCAAACTCCATTCTTACAAACAGAAAACATACCTAATTGAGCTGCCACCCAATAAGGAGGGACAAGGGAATCCAGGGGGCAAAGCCCCCTGATGTTATGCAATCAATAAGCCTTCATGGCAGGTTCATCTACCGGCTCGTCGGCTTTAGGAGCCTGCTTGGCGGGAGCCGCAGGAGCTTGTTTTACAGGAGCCATAGGAGTTATTTTTCCGCCCGAAAGAGCTTCGCGGGGAACAACAATCATGGCGGGTTCTACTTTTTTCGCGCTCTTGTCAATTTTCGACATAACTGAGGGGTAGTTCCCTTCCACATCAGGCATCTGGAGTTGGCTGTGACTGAAAGGCTGCACTGCCACTTCACGAGGCTTGGGCAATTGGGGAACCCAATCATAAGGGACACGATAGGCACGATACAGAATGGGGAAGGAAGCGAAATTGGTGTAGGGAGAGACGTATTCCCATACGGTTTCGCCCTTAGTGGTCACTTCAAAAACACGTCCGCGTGAACCCTCGTCGATGAGGGTATTGCCGTTAGGCAGGCGCTGGGCAGAACTGATGAAAGGACTGAAGAAAAATTGATCCGCAAAAAGCCACCAGGGGTTTTTTTGAATACCATTCGTCGTTTGCGAATATTCCCAGACTATTTTAAGGGATACAGGATCAAATTCCATGACGCGGCTGAAATAACGCCCGCCAACGGAACGGTAATACCAGTTGATGCCACCGTTATCAAAAACAAGAATGTTCCCTTCCCCAGGCAAGCCCTTGGGAATCATGTGCGTATGGTGCGGCCCCATGAAAATGCCGAGAGTATCTTTTTCATCGCCGGGGGCCAACTGCCAAACAATTTTTCCGGTCTTGTAATCAATAATGAAAAGATGCCCGGAAGTCCGACTGTCACAAATAATGTTTTCAGGATGAAAGCGCTGATCGCCTGCATCAAAGTGCTTGTTTGGGCCAAGCCAGGAAGCTGTGTTCACATGCAGCCAGTCAAAACCATTAGCCGCAAGACCTTCAGGAGATTTTTTGATAGATTCCTTCATGTGGGCGGCAACTTCACTATTACCCAGAAGGTTCTTAAATTCTTCAGCATGTTCCTCTGATCGCCATTGCCACAAAATTTGACCTTGATTATCCACGATGGAGATGAGATCGCTCTGCAACTGCACATCTTTAGCAATTTTATCGTTGCGTGCGGTACTATGCCCAAGGATCAGCATCTTCCCGTCGCGCTTCACTTCCATTCCCGGAACGTAATAGCCCACAGGATTGCCTTCCAACTGCATATCATGATGGTTACGGGCAATCCATACACTGCCATCCGGCTGTTTGTGCATGTTGGCCGTGGGATTTTTTACTTCAAAAATCTTTGAAACTTCCCGCACAGGCTTACTGGCAAAATCAAGAATGGCAACAGTACTTTCACCTTGCCCTGCTTCTTTCCACTGCGGGTGAATATTGGTAAGCAAAAATCCACCAGGAAGAACCTTATTCGGCCAGCCAGAACCGCCCTGGTTATCCCACTCATGAACAAGATTTCCATTCATATCAATGAGTTTTGGACTAATTACCCCATCCGGCCCGGCATTGTGCGCAAGAATGGTATACCCACTCCACGTTTTTGTCGGATCGTACTTTGTCGTTCCGCTCACAAATACCTGCCCGCTGGCGCAAGCTAAATTTGCGGTAAACAAGCTGCAAGCAAGCACCGCTGCCCCAAATCGTAACTGCATACGCTCTCCTTCTGATAAAACTTTTCCACAATAAGGCTGCCAATACCACAGGGAGTCAGGCTGACAAAATCACTTGCTCCACCTGACTATTTGATAAACCAAACCCAAAAAATAAGGAGAAAAGAGGGAGTCTGTTGAGAGGAGGTGGAAAAGCCTCCCCTCAACGTATAGCAATTTCAAATTCACTCAGACTGTTTTAGCACTTAGAAGGAGCAAGGGCGGTGTCCGCATCCGGATCGTGTACCACTTTACCGTCAGGGGTTTCTACAGGGTTAAGGCGCTGCCACACTTCATTACTCATGCCGGGAACTTTCAAAAGATCGTCACCTGTTTTGAAGGGGCCCTTTTCACGGTGCTTTACAATAGCCTCAGCAAGATCTTTGGGCACATTTGCCCCTTCAATAGCCATTATTTCCGCAGCCGTAGCCTTGTTCAGATCTACAACACCCGCGGCAAAGGCCACGCCGCAAAACACAGACAAACTTAATGCCAATATAACTGCAAGTTGCAATACTTTTTTCATGAATACACTCCATTGTTGTTTCTATACTTTCATGCTGGGCTGTCTTCCCAGGAGGGCTCACCTTTGTGATAACCACCCGCCTCCCCCGGCCATTGGAAAGGAGAAGATGACCGGGGGCATTGCGTTGCTGGAGAGACTATTTACTTGGCGCAATGCGGAAGGTGGTATTTTCTGGTGCGACAACCGCCTTTTCAACAGGCTTCTTGACTTGCGGCACATAATCATAAGGAACACGGTAGGCACGATATACCAGATTGAACTTACCAGCCGGGTTATACCAGGGGCTGATATATTCCCAGACAATTTCGTTACTTCTGGTTACTTCCTGCAACTGACCAACAGCTCCATTGGTGATCAGCGTATTGCCGTTGGGCAGGCGCTGGGCGGAGCTTACATAATCGCTGTAGAACTGATACTGATTGCGCATACCCATAACGCGGGCAGAGTGTTCCCATTCCATTTTCAGGTTGGTGGGATCAAATTCTATTACGCGAGAATAATCGCGACGGCCATCACTCCAGCCAAGGGGAGCACCGGGGTTACGCGGGCCATAGCCAGCATAGCCACCGTTGTCATAAATCATGATGTTACCTTCGCCAGGAAGTCCTTTAGGAATCATGTGGGCATGGTGGGGTCCAATGATCTGACCAAGCTTATACAAAGCTCTGGGGAAAGATTCGCCTGCAAAGCTCCATTCTGTATCAGGGTAAAACACAGGGCCAATTTGCCAGACAATGTTCTTGCTTTTCTTATCAATAATGAAAACCATGTTGGTTTGACGATTACAAGTAATGATATTCTCAGGATTGAATGCTGCATACTTCACAGGGTCAGCTTCAAACCACTTGTTCGGGCCAATCACAGACATGCTGTTCATATGAATCCAGTCTGCTGCCTTAATGCCGGGAGTTCTTGTCTGCTGCCATGTGGGGTACTTGCGCATGGTCGCCTTAAACTCATCGGAAAAGCCCATCTGATCAACGTAATCACTGGCGAGCCAGTCCCATATTACCTTACCATTTTTATCCACTTCAACGATGTAATCGTCATCAAGAGGCTTTTTATCAGTAATTTTTTCATTTTCGCTAAACTTGTGCGAAAGAATGAGAATGGAACCGTCATCTTTCAACACATCCTGCCCCGGCGCAAAATATCCGGTGGGGCTGCTGGCTACCTGAAAGTCATGGTGCATGCCCGCCAAAGGAATGTTGCGAAGAATCTTGCCTTCAAAATCCATGATGGAAAGGTCGGCCGACATGGGATCTGCCCAAGTACGCCCCACCTTATCCGGTGCAGAATTGGTGGCGCCCATGATATACCCACCCTTGAGAATCTTCACGGGGTGCTCAAGGCTGCTCATTTCTTTCCACTGTTTTACAACATTCCCATTCATATCAATGAGAACACTGCCTTCACCCTTAGTTTCCACGCCAAAAACAGTGTATCCACCCCAGCATTTTTCCGGCTTATAAATAGTTGTGCCGTGGGGAAACACTGTGGGAAAAGAAAAAGCAGCCCCAGGCAGTGCCAATGAAAGAAGGCTAAAGCCAAGAGAAGCAAATAATAGACTACGTTTCATGCATCCTCCAAAAAAAATGTGCTACCCAGATCACAGGAACGCGAACCGGCATTGTGAAATAAAGAGCAATTATCATGCCTCTAACGCAAACGCTTACACTCTCTTCATTTTCCTCCTTTTTTCATTGTGCGAAGATATGCGCACTTAACCTTAAAAATAAGCACGTAAAAGCGCATAGCAAACCGCAACTTTAAATAAAAATTATATAATGCACTGAGATTACAGCAAATTAAAATATGCACCGCAGGCAATACACTGCTGTTACCCTTTGCAGAGAAATTGTGCTCATATTGAAACAGTGCGAAATTTCGCACAGAAAAAGCAATTTACAACAGCCTCTATTTGATGAATGCTTGGCAAAACAACTTACAACGGTTTTCCACTATGGATGGTTTCTATGAATCATATATTTTTAGCACTACTCGTTCTCTTTTGCACACTTATGCCTCCCATTGCCTCTGGCCAGCTCACAGTAAAGCCTGCACACAGTCAAGGGCAAGAGTCAATATCATCTGACAGACAAGGATCCTCAACACTTAAGCGGCAAAATTCCGCTTTACTTGAGGATGCAGACAATACTACGCTTCCCACCCTTTTCACAAGCTCCAATACAACACCCCCTGCCGAAAGGGTGCAAACCGCTTTTATTATGGAAGAAGAACCCACAACAGACAAGCCTCACCCGCCAAGCGCCTTTGGCGAGAGTCATAATGGCTCTCACACCACATTAAAAAAAGAATTGACCGTAGGCGTCCTGCGCAACAGCCCCCCTGTTGCCTTTGTAAGCGATCAAGGCGCTGTGCGCGGTCTTGCCGTTGACCTGGCTGTTCTTTTGGGAGCCGCACTCAAAATGAAGGTAATTTTACGGCAGGGGACATTGCGGGAGCTGGAAGATATGCTTTGGAACGGCTCCATAGATGTTATTTGCGGAGTGCCGAGCCAAAAATGGAGTGATCCCACCCTGCTCACTCAAGTAACACCCTTTGCCCTGAACAGGCATATTCTCGTAGCTTCCCCAGACATCCATATTACCTGCGAGCAAGATTTCCATGGGCGCAAACTTGCGGTACTCGCCTTTGACATATATGCGGAAAGAGCCAAGGAAGCCGGGGCTAAGGTTACCCTGGTCGATTCCTACCTGACAGGACTTAACTCCCTTCGCAATGGCGAGGTAGAAGCCTTTGTAGCCCAATCCGGCGAGATAGCCTCATACCTTGTCCAGCGCAACGGCATGGACTCTGTGCGCATTATGGGGCTTTCCCTTGAAAGGGTTCCCCTAGTGCTTATGGTGAGCCGCCTTGGCAATGACATGTCCGCTTTGGTCAACAGCACTCTCTTGCGACTGGAAAACGAAGGAAAGCTTGATTTGCTGCGTGAGAAATGGCTGGGCCGTTCACTGCACCACAAGGGGTTTTTTGAAACATATCAAGCAATTATACTATATATCGCTTTAAGTATTCTTGCCATTTTTCTCATTACTGTCGTGTGGGTTTTCTTACTGCGCCGGAAGGTACACGCGGTCACAGCTCGCCTGCAAAGTTCCGAGCGGCGTTATCGAGAACTCATTGAAGCCTCGCCGGATATGGTTTTACTCACCACACGCAGCGGCCATATTCGCCTTGCCAACCGGGTAGCACGCGAGGCCTTGCCCATGAAAGAGCCTGAGTTTACAGACACTGCCGATGCCCTATTGCAAGTTTTTTGCGATACAGGGCGACTTTGCCTCAATCAATTATTGAAAAAAGCAAAACCTGGGCGCATTATACAGGAAGAACTGGTCTTGAATCCAGGAACAGACAAACAAAAGTATATGGAATTTATCGCCACCGTCACGGATGACGCCGGTTCAGGCGAAGAGCTTGTATGTTGGATAGGGCGTGACATGACGCACCGCCGCCGTATCGAACAGGAGCTTATTCAGTTTGAACGCCTTGCCACTGTGGGAAAGCTGGCAGCAAGCGTAGCGCATGAGATTAACAATCCCCTTGGAATTATTATGACCAATACCGAAGTCGCTCTTGAAAGCGCAACCGATAATGAATTACGCAATCACCTTGAGACCATTCGCCGCAATGTAGAAAGAGCCGCCGCCACTACACGGCGGCTCCTCAATTCCGCCATGCCTTCATCAATTAATCAAGAACCGCAAGATCTTGCAGATATCATTCACGAAAGCCTCACCTTTTTACGCCCGCAAATGCGCAAACTATCCATTGATACCAACAGCTTACAAGATACCTTACCCATAATAGGCGACAGACTGCTGCTGGAACAGCTCTATGTCAACCTGCTCCTCAATGCCATGGACAGTATGGGAGAAGAGGGAACACTCACCATCCGCTCTGGTATGCAAAAGGACGAAAATGAAACAACTATACGCATAGAAATTTGCGATAGCGGAACAGGCATTCCTCGTGAAAATCTGGAGCGTATCTTCGATATTTTCTTCACAACTCGCAAGAGTAAGGGGTTTGGGCTGGGACTTTTTATTTCACGCCATATCACCGAAAGCCACGGAGGCAAGCTCTATGCAGAGTCCGAAATCGGCAAAGGAGCTTGTTTTATTATGGAATTCCCCGCCATTGCGTGATGGATGCCAGGGCACAGGCTCAGAAAAAAGAAGCCCAAGGGATTCAGCCTCTTGGGCTTCCCTTTATCAGCCTTTCATACAATATGCCTTCTAAAGCAACTTTCCGCGTAAAAATAGGGCGGCAACAGTAAAATAGATGACCAGTCCAGTAACGTCGACCAGGGTTGCAACAAAGGGGGCAGATGCGGTTGCCGGATCCAGCCCTACCTTTTTCAGTAGGAAAGGAATCATTGAACCAGACAAGGTGCCCCACAACACGATACATACCAGGGAGATAGAGACACTGGCGCCTATTGCCAACCAGTATTCGCCATAATCATACAATCCGGTATGCTGCCAAATGGCAATACGTACAAAACCGATAGCCCCAAGAATACTCCCAAGCAACAGGCCGGACAGTAATTCCTTACGCATTACATACCACCAGTTGCGTAGGGTTAACTCCTCCAGCGCCAACGAACGGATAATAAGACTGGCAGCCTGGGAACCGGAATTACCGCCACTGGAAATAATCAGTGGAACAAAAAGTGCCAGCACCACGGCTTTGGCTATTTCATCGTCAAAGTATGCCATGGCTGATGCTGTCAGCATCTCGCTTAGAAAAAGAACCACCAGCCAGCCAGCCCGTTTTTTCACCATCTCCAGTAACGGAGTTTTGGTGTACGACAGGTCCAGCCCTTCCGCACCCCCGAATTTGTGAAAGTCTTCTGTGTGTTCTTCTTCTGCCACATCCATAACATCATCAACAGTCACTATGCCCAGCAACGTGCCGTCAGCATCCGTCACCGGCAAGGCAACCCTGTCATGATCCTTAAATGTTTTAACTGCGGTTTCCTGATCACTGGTCACGCTTAATGCAATAAATCGCCCGTCACACAACTCCGCAATACTTTGCTCCGGAGCAGCCAGAATAATTTCCTTGATTCTAAGGTCGTCAACAAGCTTCCAGCGATCGTCCACCACATAAATAACGTTCAGCGTCTCAGAATCCCGCCCGAATTTTCGAATGTGGGTGAGGGTTCTTTCCACCGTATAATAAGGCTTAACAGCAACAAATTCCGGAGTCATCAGCCGACCTATGCTATCTTCAGGATAGCCTAAAAGATGCGTGGCAATTCTGCGTTCTTCCGCAGACAGCATCTGCATCAACCGCCGACTAACTTCGCCGGGCAATTCTTCAAAAAAAGCCGTACGATCATCAGGATCCAGATCGTTGAGCAAGTCGCTCAGTTTTTGGGCGCTAGCGGCAGACCCCTCAATAATGTCTTCCTGATCATCATGGGAAAGGAGTTGGAAGGTCTCTTTTGCCAATGCCCGCGGCATAAGCCGAAAAAGAACAAGCCGATCCTGCTTACTGGCATTTGCAATTATCAAAGCCAACTGGACAGCATCATAGGTGCAAAGTTCCTGCTTGATGGTTTTCCAGCTCTTCTTGGCGAGCAAATGCTCCAATCGAACGTCGTTTTCAGTCATGCCGCCCTCCTCTCCTGCGTATGTACATATCTGGCAGGCCCCCGGAGTATCGGCCCAAAGTTTTTTGCCTGTGTCGCTTAGTGAGCCTGTGAATCACAAAAGTCAAGATATTTCAATTTGCTACCAATACAAAGCAAAAGCTGTTCAAAATATTCTGGTAAACCGTGTAAGAATTAGTTATATTATATATATAAACTAGTTTTAATTTCAATTTTTACAATCAAGTGTTATGAAGCATATCCTCAGCTTTTTATTGTGCAGCATACTTTTTTTGGCACGCGGCCTTGCAATCTCTCCAGCCCAAGGGGAAGAGGCAGAGCCTATCACCGCCTTTGTGCAATTTTCGCCGCATGGAAAAAGCCTTGATGGTATTCTCAAAGAAATATCAGAAGCCAAACACTCAATACACGTTGCTGCATATTCGTTTACAAGTAAACCCATTGCCCTTGCCTTACTTCAAGCGCACAAGCGTGGAATACAGGTACAAGTTGTGGCAGACAGCGGTGCCAACCAAGGAAAGTACAGCGCAACCACCTTTCTCGCCAATAATAATGTTCCGGTGCGATTAAACAGCAATTATGCAATTTTACACCACAAATTTATGGTCTTTGATGCTCGGCATGTGGAGACAGGAAGTTTTAACTACAGTGAGGCCGCAGCTTCTCGCAATGCGGAAAATGTGCTGTACATAAAAAACGCTCCCCAACTGGCACAAGCATATGTCAAGGAATGGCAACGCTTGTGGGATGAAGCGGCTGCACTGCCACCGGCTTATTAAGTTCGTTGCATTGCGCAACGAACTCTGGTGATTGCACAGCAAGCGCCCGCCAGAATCCCCCACGCGAGCGCGAAGCTCAGGAACGAGTACTGGCCCTACTACATATCGTCAACGAATCCCCCACGCGGGCGCGAAGCTCAGAGCGTGAATATGAATATCACGCCTGCATCGTACGGATCCCCCACGCGAGCGCGAAGCTCAGGGGCCAGCAGGCGCGAGCGCCGTACTGTATCCGCATCCGCCGTTTTGCGGCGTAAGGCGCGGTCTTGCGCCTTGGCGGGCCCATCTTCATCCTGCACCGCGTCTTCATCTTCCACCGTGCCATCGTCGTCCACGGTGTCGTCGTCTTTTACCGGATCATCGTCATCCGTAGGCGCTTTCCCCTCCAGCAGACCCCGCACCATGAGCGTGAGCTCGTCTATTTTTGCAGATAATTCCGCAAGGGCATCGCCATCTTTTACCTCCGGCTCATCAGGCTTTGCGGTTTCATCGTCCTGCTGTTCTTTTTTCGCTTCTTCCGCCACAGCTTCATCCATTGCGCGTTGCACCTTGGGGTGGCCCAAAAGCCGGTCAAAAAAACCGCTTTTGACCGACGGTGCCCTGGAGCTTGCTTTTGCCATAAAAATTTCCTTGTTTTCAGGGCGTTTGATTGGTTTTTGAATACTGTCTTTTATGCTGCATCTGGCTCCACACCGGCTTTTTTCCACCAGAGCTATGTGGTTGCCCGTAATGTTTACCTGCTTGCCCACGCCCTTGCTCATTTCCACATAATCCGCCTCATACCCGCAAGAAACTTCACGCAGCCCGTCTTGCACAGCCTGTATGGCCTTGGCGTCTGTAATGAGCAGATCCGCAAGGAGCAGATCTTCCGCCTGTTTCGTCCCAGCCGCACCTCGGCGCACATTTTGCGCCACCCCCACCGTAAGCTCACGCCAGCTCTGTGGCGTTATAAACTCCTCCGGGTGGTCAAGGGTGACGCTTTTCCCCTCAAAACTGGCAACGGTCGCGGGAGCAAACACCTCTTCCGGCAGGCGATAGACAAGAACAGTGCCGGAAGCACCCGGCGTAACATCTGGTATTTCTTCCTCCAGATATTCCTGCATGCCCGTGCGGGCTATAGCCACGTCAAGGCAGACCAGATACCCCTCCGGGGTCTGGTGCATGTTTTCTGATACCAAGTTGCAATCAAAAAGGATTTAATGTATAACAAGCCCCAGCCAAGGAGCTTATTATGCGCCCATCAACTCCGATTCCTGAGCACCGTAAAGCGGAGCTGGCAGATTTCAGAAAAAAGAAATGGCCAGGCTTTG
>JAVBJS010000149.1:0-7411 GCA_031546885.1 Desulfovibrio sp. | reverse complement strand
CAAGTACAGCATCTGCCGATTCCCCTTTTATGGAGAATAAATATTATATTTCCAAGAAATTAAACACATATCCTTCCCCACACACTTTCGCAACCGAAACGGATTGCGAAAGAAAGGCACGCTGCGCTGTCCGCTTGCGGGCGCTTGCTGCGCAATCGCCAGAGATCGTTGCATTGTGCAACGATCTCATTTTGTGCTAAAAATCTGACCACCTCTGTTTGTGTCATTTATCTGGTGGCCATCCTCTATGCGTATGGTTTTTTTGTGCTCAAGCCACGAGGAGAACCCTTCGAATAAGAGTCATCTCTGCCGTATGTCCCCGTTTTTTCACTCAATGTATCATGGGCTATTGATTAATAAAGTGCAGCAAAGCCTCTGTAAACAGTATAGGCGATTCCAAGGGAAGATGGTGCCCCGCATGCGGAATGCACACCAGTTTTGCCTGGGGAATAGCCTGCGCCATTTCCACACTGAGTTCCATGGGCGTGGCCATGTCCTCTTCGCCACAAATAACCAGTGTTTGCGCAGTGATGCCCGGCAGCAGCCCGGTGATGTCGCCGCGTTGCAGAACCGCCGCGTTAAGGGCTAGGGTGATGCCTGTACGATCATGTCCCATCATGATTGTGCGTTCTTGTTCCGCCTGCGCGGGGTGTTCACGCAGCCATTGCGCGTCGTTTATACGCTGCTGAACAGCGGCAAAAGCGTGATCTCTTTCCGCATCAGTTCCGGTCAAAAGCACTGCGCGTAAGTCATGCCACGTAGCTAGGCGCTCAGGGTATTCCGCCCGTGCGCTGGTGCCGGTCAGCACCAGTTTGTGTATCAAATTCGGGTGCTGAGCGGCCAGACGCATGCCGACCATGCCTCCTTGGCTCTGCCCCACAAAAACAACTGGCCCGAGGCGGAGTTCTTCAATAAACAAAGCCAGATCATCCGCCATGGTGTCCAGGCTCCAGCCTTCGGCAGAGTACCCGCTCTTGCCATGGCCGGGCATGTCCAGGCTGATGCAGCGATGAGTGGCGGAAAGATTCTGTGTCTGTTCGGCAAAGATAGTTTTGTCCACAAAAAGGCCGTGGGCGAAGACAATCACAGGCCTGTCGCCGCTGCTCGCACTGCTTTCCGTATCACTGTAGGCGTACCTTGTGCCGTTGATGAGCACCTCGTGTTCGCGCAGGGCATCCTGCGGGTCAAAGGCCCGTGCCAGCGCTAGGGAATCCTCGTATATCTGGTAGCGCACAATTTTTTCATTGCGCACAACAAAGCGTAGCGTGAAATGCCCATCTATGAAGCGGCCTTGCGTCTGTTCCTGCCTGGTGTCGTCCGCCATATGTGTGAGATGCCGGAAATAGCCGAAAGCCACAACGTCTTCGCCGTCAGCCAGGAGCTTGTCTACCTGAAATTTTTGCGGTGTGAACCCGTGAGGGAAGTTCTCCAGCCATTCGCGCACATATCGTTTACCACGCCGCAAGCCGATGGTGGGAACAGCAGTGCTGCCGTCCACATGCCAGACAACCTCGTCCGCAAGATACTCAAGCATGGTGTCAACGTCGCCTTCACCAAAAGCTTTAAAATACGCTTTCACAATCTCCACAGGCTTTTTCGCCGGTGCCGCTTCTTCGGCAGAAGCGAAAACTTCCTTGGCGGCAAACAAACCGTTCAGAGCAGCGGGAAACCCGGCATACACGGCCATCTGCATAATGACCTCTATGATTTCTTCTCGCGTGCAGCCCACATGCAGCGCTGCGGCAAGGTGTACCTTGAGTTGCGGGGCGGCATTGCCAAGGGCGGTCAAGGCGGCCACCACGGCAATTTCGCGGCTCTTCAGGTCAAGGCCCGGTCGTGCGTAAATGTCCCCAAAGGGAAATTCTATGAGATAACGGGCAAAGTCAGGAGCAATATCCTGCAAGCTATCTACAACGGCTTGGCCACCCTTGCCGTCCACTTGTTTCAGCATGGCAAGGCCTGTTGTATATCTTTCAGAAGGCATATTTTTTCTCCAAGGTGAATGATGAGCATAACGCCTAAGTTTTTCACTCAGCCAGCGGCAATAATGTGCAGATGGCAGAAAGCGATACGCGAGAAATGCACCATAGAGAGATAAACCAGCTTTGCATCATACTTTTTTTGTGATACCTTTTAGGTATGGAAAATAAACATTTTGCACCCGCACTTGATGCTGTGGATGTCCGGCATTTATATTATTTTTCCGTTGTGGCGCAGGAAAATAGCCTGCACAAGGCGGCGGAGCGCTTGTTCATGGCGCAGCCTCCCCTTAGTCGCCAAATACAGCAACTGGAGGAACGCCTGGGGGTTTCTTTATTTGTCCGGCATAGCAAAGGGCTGACGCTGACAGCGCAAGGAGCCAGGGTGCTAGAGATTATCCAGCCACTATTGCAGGCAAAAGAGGAAGTTTTTGCTCGGCTTCGGGAAGAACTTCACCCGGAAGAAAACACTTTGCGGGTGGGTTTAAGCACGGCTTTTGAGCAGGGAGTATTTGCCAAGCTGGAAGCGCGGCTGCAGGCGCAATATGAAAAGCGCCTGCATGTGTTTAGGGCTAGTTCTGTGAAGCTGGCTAAGGATGTCCTTAGAGGCAAGCTGGACGCCGCCTTTGTAGCCCTGCCTTTGGAGGCTCCGGGGCTTGCGGTGCTGGAGCTGGCCTATAAGGAGCCGCTTATGGCTGTCTTACCGGCACTATGGCTTGAAGCTGCAACTACAGACCGTGTTGATAACCCCACACTGAGGTCCTTTAGCGGCAGGCCTCTTTTCTGGTTCAAGCGTGAGGCTAACCCTGCTTTTTTTGATTTCTGCAAAGGCTATTTTGCCCTTGTCGGGTTTACCCCTAAATTCATTGGAGAACCGGCGGAGCACGATGTTTTTTTGGCTCGTATCGCCTCAGGCGAAGGCATGGGGTTGTTTGCCGCTTCTTTCAGCAATATCCGCAGGGACGGGGTTGTTTTTGTCCCTTTGACCGGAGAAGTCTTATTAGGTCTACAACTCGGCCTCGTGACTCTTCCCAGCAAGAATGCGCTCTCGGAAAATCTGAAAAATGAGTTTATGCTGCTTGAAAAATAAGATTGAACAAACGTCACCCTTATGGAAGGCTGAGGTACAGAAATTTCCTCACATTCCGTCCAGTTAGAGCAGCCCAGAAGTTGTACCCGCTCTCGCCGTTTTTTCATCTGATGCACCAAAAATTTTTTGCGCTTGGGGGCAGGACTTGCCCGTGACTTTACTTGCTTTTGCGCACAGTGACTCTGAACAGCGCCCGGTAAGATCGTGTTTTTGTCACAGTCCATTGTCTTTCGTTGAGACGAAGGCAAATAAGCACCCCCGAAGGGAAGGAAGGAGCCCACAAAAAAGTGGGCTCAACGCAAAATTACATCTGGCTGTGGATGCGCATGCTCTGCTGTTCTCCCTTGTTGCACAAGGGAGAACAGCAGATTGCACGCAGACAATGGCTCTGATTGCCGGGTTTCCATCTGAAATTTTTTGGCAGACAGAGATTCTGACACAGACGCAATTCTTGGCCAAGCAGCAAGGCATGTCACCAGTTCACTGTGGACTAAGAACTTATCCATAAATAAGGATGTTCGCGGTCAATAGCTGCGTCAAATGTCTTTTTTGCTCTGGGTCGAGGACATAAGAGTCCACTCCCTCCGCAAAAAAACCATTTTTCTTGCTCTTGCCACACGCTCTCCTTATTTATGGATAAGTTCTAAATAGGCTGATCTCCTTTTTAAATTGATACATGCGTTGCGGCAATTGGGCGGGCCAAAATATCATCCTGGCTATATTGTGAGAAGCTTTTCGTCGTCCTTAAGAATTTTTGTAAAGTTTTCCCCTATGTAAATAACCTCATCAATGCCCTCAATCTTTTCCATTTGCTCAAGCACATGAAGATTTTCTGCGCAACGCCTGCACGCGGAGACATGACCTCCGGCATCATGAAATTTTTTGAGAAGGGCCTGAAGCGCCGTATCTTCACAAATCAATTTTGCCGTTGCGCCCCAGATGATTAGATGCACTTCCTTCCACCAGCCTTTCAACAGCGCGTTTGTGGCGTACATAAAGACCATATTTTCCGCTGTGACCGGATTATCGTTGACCCAAAGAATATGCAAGCATTGCGTGTTCATAGTGTTTTCCTTATTCAATTAATAGTGTTGCAACCAACGTCATCACTCCGTTGGGGGGCAGTTGCTTTTGTATGTTCCGATTAGTCTTCGAATGGCTGCTATGCTGGTTTTCAGCATATTGATATCCTGATAGCTTTTTGTGGCTAAGATACCTCCCTCGATCATGGCGACCACTGTGCGCGCAAGTTGCTTACGCTCATCGGGGGGGGCATCGGCGGTATTGGAAATATCCTGTAAAGCATCGTCAATTCTTTCCGCCCATGTTTCAAAAACCCGCATCAACAAAAGCCTAAAGCCTTCATCCTGCCCGCTCATTTCCAGGGCCAGATTGCCAAAAAAACATCCTTGATTCGGAGAGCACTTTTGGTGTGCTGCGATAACCCAATCCAGCATCGCGTCAAATCGCGCCTGTCCTGTCTTGGGTGCTCCCAACACATTGTTCAGGAGCTGTTCTGTAAAAACAGTGAAACGGTGTTCCACAACAGCGAGGCCCAGAGCATACTTACTGGGAAAATAGTGATAAAACTGTCCCTTTCCTATGTCAGCCGCAGCCAGAATATCGCTAAGGCTGGTGTGCATATAGCCCTTTTCTAGAAGAAGTGGGGCCGCTGCCTTAATAATTTCCTGTCTTTTGTCGGCCATGACACCTCCTTTCCCAACCGGTTGGTACAGAACTATCAAAAAGATAAACTGCCGTCAATCTGCGGGGTAATCCCCCCCAAAAAAACGAGACAGTCTGTTAAGGTAAAATCACAGCAGACAGGAGTCGTCTCATGAACAAGCGGACTCGGTATTCAGCGGAATTTAAGGCGAAGGCGGCCAAAGAGGCTATTAAGGGTGAAGAAACCTTGGCGCAGTTGGCTTCACGGTTCAGCGTGCATCCCACGCAAATATCGGCTTGGAAGCAGCAAGCGCTTGAAGGCATGGCAGACATTTTTTCCGGCAAAGCCAGCCCGCGAAAGGCCCACAAGATGGAAATCAAGGAGTTGCACGCCAAAATCGGTCAGTTGACCGCTGCGATAGGCTGGAAAAAATGAAATCCCCCCGCTCAGTAATAAAAACCCGCCGTGTTTCAGAAATATAGCCCAGCGGGTTTTTATTGTGGGGGAGGGGGTTTGTGTGATAACAAAATGGTTGCACAACAGACGTTACATTACTTCAAACTACGAGGTTCCTATGCTTACTGAAAAATTTCATGATGTTATTGCACATGAAGGTGTCGTTTCCATCGTTTCCTGGGGGATTGGCGAGCCGCATGTCGTGAATACCTGGAATAGCTACCTCATCATACAGGGAGATAATAAAATACTTATCCCCGCTGCTGGAATGCGTAAAACGCAGGCGAATACGGATGTAAACCCCAAAGTAAAGTTGACCATTGGCAGTAAAGGCGGGGAGGGAGCGAAAAAAATGGGGATGGGTTTTCTTCTTGAAGGAGTGGCTGAATTTTTGAAATCCGGCCCGGAGTATGATCTTATGAAAGCAAAGTGCTCCTTCACTAATCGGGTTCTTGTTGTTACTGTTACTTCAATTGAAAAGACTTTGTAGATAGTGTCGTCAAGTAGGTTTTTTTGCCCTCTACCAGCGTCAGAAAAACTTTTTATTCCGGTTGAGTACCAAAAAGTACACTCCCTTTATAAAGAATGTTTCTTCCTTGGCAGAGAACAAAATATCTGCATTTGACGACACTATCTAATATTAATCCTGATATTTTATGAAGAGCTTAGGGAGGGAACACCAAGGGGTTCCCTCCCTAAAGTTTTTCTCCATCAGGCCCCCACCCTGCTGACCTGTAATGTGAGACCATTGCACAATGAGATAATTGCGTCCAAATTTTACCAAAAATCCAAAAAATAAGGAAGATATGTCCCTCAACATGTTTTTAAAGCCCAAACGGGCTTTAAAATAAAGGCACGCTGCGCTGTCTCGCTTGCGGGCACCTGCTGTGCAGTTGCCAGAGGCCGTGAATGGCCTTTTATTGTGCCGCGTATGGAGTGAAGGTAAACCCGGTGGGGGTGGTAATAACAGTTCCGGCGGGGGGGAAGGGCAGGTGCATACCGGCTATAGGTGCTTTTTCGTTGGCAGCACGAGTGAGCAGTGCTTTGCGACTGGCGACGGCTTCAGCAGGATTCATATCAAATTTGGCGCATTCTTCTGGTTTTGGGAATTGCAGAGCGGCGGCATGGATCAAATCGCCTATGATGTAGAGGCGTTTTCCTTGGGATTCAATGAGGTAAGCAGTGTGCCCGGGGGTATGCCCGTATGCAGGAATAGGAGCTATGCCGGGGATGTTGAGGGAGTCTGTAAAGGTTGTGAAGGCCTTACCATAAGCTTTGCTTACGCTCATTGCCAGGAGGGAGGTGGGATTTTTATCTGCCTCTGCCTGTTTGATATTTTCTGGGCTAAGCCAATAGGCGGCTTCCGGCGCGGCAACAAGAATTGTGGCGTTGGGGAAGGCGGGAGAGTTTCCTTTGAGCAGGCCGCCAATGTGGTCGCGGTGCATGTGGGTAAGCAGCACAGTATCGACAGATTCAGGGGAAATGCCAAGAGCACCAAGACGAGGTAAGAGTAAGCTCTCGCCGGGTGCGGCTGTGCCAAGGCCAGCGTCGATAAGGATGGTTTTTCCTTCGCTTTTAACAATGAAAGCGTTGTATCCGGCCGGGGCTTTGCCGGAAGGAACCAGAGCGCTGCGCTCTGCCGGCGTTGCCGGGCCGCTGAAGATGCTGATATCCATAGTATTTTTGCGATCTTCTATGGCAATGACGCTTATGGAACCAATGGTGGTGCTATAGGTTCCGGGTACGGTGGATGCTGCGTGCCCCTGTGTGGCAAGGCCTGTAAAGAGTCCAAGTGCTGCGGTAAGAAGGCCGCAGGCAAGGCGTAGGTAGCTGGAAAAACTGGTTGAATTCTGACGGTGGGGGGAGTTGATAAGGCGCTGGTGACTGAAGACTGTCGGCTGAGGTTGAGGAAGCTTCATGGTGATGTTTCTCCGTAGGCGCGCAATAACGTCAGGATTTCTTGAGAGCAGCAGCGCTTGCGCGGGTTATTAGTTATGCAGTCGCGGTGTGGCGGGCAAATTGATGTAACTGCTTTGAGCTGTGCGAAGGTGCTTGCGCCTTGCTGTATGGCGTTAAGAACCTATCCATAAATAGAGTTCGTTGCACAATGCAACGAACTCTGGCGATTGCGCAGCAAGCGCCCGCAAGCGGACAGCGCAGCGTGCCTTTCTTTCAAAATTCGTAGCGGATTTTGAAAGCTTGTTGGAAAATTATGTCTTA
>JAVBJS010000009.1:0-6183 GCA_031546885.1 Desulfovibrio sp. | reverse complement strand
TGCAACGATCTCTGGCGATTGCGTAGCAAACGCCCGCAAGCGGACAGCGCAGCGTGCCTTTCTTTCGCAATCCGCTCCGGTTGCGAAAGCATGTTAGAAAATTATGTCTTATTTTCAGCTGGATAAAACGGTACACCATTTCATCCAGTGGAGCTAAAAGAAAAGGCACGCTGCGCTGTTCGCTTGCGGGCACCTGCTCCGCAGTTGCCGAGGCCATTGTGCAATGGCCTCAAATTGTGGATCAGAAGGGTGGGCTCGTTGTACAATGCAGCGGCCTCTGGCGATTGTGCAGCAGTTGGTTGCCAGAGGCCATTGTGCAACGGTCTCAAGGGTGGGGTTCTTTTGGCCAGTACTTTACACAACATCCGGCTTAAATGGCAAACACGCGGGTGCGGCCCCGAGGCGCTGGGAGATTTTGCTCGCTGCTAGAATGATATGTTCATCAATGTTGGCGTTTGCTGTTTTATTTAATCGAACGGTAGGCGCGGAAATACTAATAGTGGCTACAAGCTTGTTTTGAAAGTTGTAGATGGGCGCTGCTGTGCAGCGTACTCCCTTGAACACTTCTTCATAGTCATAGGCCAGACCGGTTTTTTTGACTTGCTCAAGCTCTGCCTGCATGTCTTGCATCAATTGTTCTGAATACATGGAAGGATGCTGTTTTTCAATGAGCGCGAGAATTTTTCGCGTCTCCTCTTTTTCGGCAAACGCAAGATAAATTTTCCCGGATGCGGACTGGAACAGGGGAAAAGAGCTTCCTATAATGGAGTCCTGCCGAAGCATTTGTGATGTGACCTGCTTGTCAACAACCAGCATCTCGGTGCCGGAAACTACGCACAGATTTACTGTTTCATCCACAGCTTCCAGCAGTTTTCGGCAATAGGGCCTGGCTATATCGACAAGGCTTGAATGCCCCATCATTCTGCTTCCTATTGAAAAAAGCTTAAAGGATAAACAATACTCCCCCTGTTGCTTTTCTTGTACAACATAGCCGTTATCCACCAGGGTTAGCAGAATTCTGTGTACGGTTGTCTTGGGCATTCCCATAGCCTTGGCAAGGTCGGCAAGTTCCCAAGATTTCTGAGTTGAAAGGGTTTCTATTAGCAGGCAGGCCTTGGAGATTGCTCCAATTTCATAATATTTTTTTAGTTGCTTCGGCATGATAGACATCCTAGAGCAGTTTAACTTTGAAATGTTATATTTGTTTGTTGTACAAAATGTCAAAAAAAAACAACATACTGGGCATCTGCTAGCGCATCTGTCAGAGCAGCTCAACAAGTGCAGAGTGAGCTGCTCTCATGAAAATTAGCAATATAAATTGTCTTATAATTAACCTTAGCGACAAAATGGATTATGAAATGGCTTCTAGACCAAATACTTTGGGTGGTCAACGGAGTGGGTTCGTTTCTTCTTGGTTCGTACAGCTAACGTTGCTAAGGCTTGCTGCTTCCTCAAGGCTGCATGTCATTGTTTCTGGGGCCATCTTGTAGCAGATAATAAACCCCAGCAGGGTTATGGTCGCTGCTATAAGCATTGTTGTTCCTATTCCCAACCGAACAAGGGCCAGCGGCACAAGGTAGGTACCAACAGTGGCGCCTATTCGGCTGAGTGATGAGGCCAGCCCCACTGCGGAGGCGCGAATTTCTGTAGGGAAAAGCTCGTTGGGGTAAACAAATTGCAGAATCTGCGCTCCGCCTGTGGTTATAGCATATGCTGCAAATAAGAGGAGGATGACATACTTGGGGGCGTCTGTGCATAAGCCAAGCGCAAGGAGGGCAATGCCCGACCAAAAGAAGCTATGCAGCAGTAAGGCGCGACGCCCAATTCTATTCACAAAATAGAGAGAAATAGCGCAGCCTACCATGAAGATAATAGTGACGGCAGCCGATCCCAGGTTGCTCAGGTGCCCGGTAAGTCCCAGCGCTGCCATAATCTTAGGGCCAAAGGCGTAGACGGCAAAGAGGGGAATGATGCCACACGTCCAGAAAGCGGTGACAAACAGCATGCGCGTTCCATAACCAGACTGGAATAATTGGATGACAGTTGCCGGTTTGGGAGCGTTGGTTATGGTTTCCAACTGTTCAATGCTAACATCTTGATTATATACCAGCTTAAGTACCGCTTTGGCCTCCGCATAGCGGCCTTTGCTCCTCAGCCAGCGTGGAGATTCTGGAGTATTCCGCCGCATAAATAGAAAAATGATTGTCGGCAGGGTCGCACTGGCCAGCATCCAGCGCCAGGCGTTCTCCCCACCACACCGCAGCATGATATCTCCTACAACATAAGCCGCTGCCGCTCCGACAAACCACATGACATTCAACATTCCGATAAATGGCCCTCGATATTTCTGGGGAGTAAATTCGGCTAGAAGGGAGGTAGCAATGGGATAGTCCGCGCCCACGGCAATGCCGAGCAGTAAACGGTAAGCAAACAGAGCCCATGCGCTCTCGACCCAAAACTGCCCCAAAGAGCATAGGCCAATGGCAATAAGATCAATGGTGTACAGCACCTGCCTGCCGAACTTATCCGTAAACCATCCCCCCACAAAACCGCCTAGAAAAATTCCTATCAGGGCAGAAGCCCCTATCATTCCTTCCCAAAAAAGGGAGAGGCCCAGATAGGGAGTGGCCTGCACAAGCACCAGCCCAATAATACTCAGAACGTATCCGTCGAGAAAGGGGCCGCCAGAGGAGTAAATAACCAAACGCTTATGAAAATTATTGAGAGGAGCATTGTCAAAAAGGTCAGTCAATGGTGTTTTATCCATGGTAGCTCTCACAAAATGTATCAATCTGCACTGTTGGTACTTGGCATGGTAGGCGGATAACGGCTATGCGCCTACCATGCCGGCTATGGATTATTGCAAGTAAATGAAGTAGCTTAAGATAAATATTGCCTCCGGCAACTGCGCAGCAGGAGCCCGCAAGCGAGCAGCGCAGCGTGCCTTTTTTTTAAAGCTCTTTTGGGGCTTTAAAAGCATGTTGAGAGGGCATATCTTCTATCGCTTTTCGATTCTTTGTAAAATTTGGACGCAATTATCTTGTTTTGAAGGTAAAACTGCTAATTTGTTCGTGTGTTGCTCGCATTAGGAAAATTCGACTATGGCATCCATTTCAAGGAGGGCACCTTGTGCGATTTTGCTCACTTCAACGGTGGCCCTGGCCGGTTTATGTGTCCCCATGAAGCGCGCATAGACCTTGTTGAAATTGGCAAAGTCATTCCAGTTGGCAAGGTACACAGTTGTTTTAACAACATTTTCCAAACCAAGGCCTGCCGAGCTCAAGAGTGAGGCAAGATTTTTCATGGTTTGCTCGGTTTGCGTTTCAATGTCTGCCCCAATCAAAGCACCTGTAAGAGGATCAAAGGGCACCTGCCCGGAAACATACAGCATAGACCCACTCCGCACGGCATGTGAATAAGGGCCACAGGGTGCCGGGCTATTTTTGTCATTAATAAATTCCATAAGGCAGTCTCCTAAAATACTGTAATATTTGTTGTTTTAGAAAAATCGTCAGCAAAGGGAGGGCTAGCCCGTATGCTTTGCCAGAACAAGCTTTTTCAATTTTGAAATATTCTACGCGATGTATTTGTGCAGAAGCTATTGCAATATCAATATGGGGTTTCCAAAGGGCCTCAGGCCCTTTGGCCGCCGGAGGCAATCTCATTTTCAGACTATTTCATCGTCAATTTGCTTCAGTTAAAAAAGCCGCTGCCGTAACTATTCCGGCAGCGGCTTGTGTGGCTATTCTTCTGACCCTGCGTGTAGCACTATTCTGGCATCAACAATATCAATACCGTTTTCCGTAGCAAACACCGGGTTAAGGTCAACCTCCGCTACCTCTTTCAACTCTGTAACCATATACGAGAGCTTGCTGACAGCCTCGGTAAGGGCCGCAACATTAACGCCTTTTTTACCGCGCACGCCTTCCAGCAGAGGATATCCCTTAATTTCACGGATCATGCGTCCGGCTTCTGGGGCGTTCACGGGGGCAACGCGGAATGATACGTCCTTCAGCACTTCAACAAAGATACCGCCAAGGCCAAACATGATTGTTGGGCCAAAGGTTACATCATAGCTGCTGCCGATAATACACTCCACTCCGCCTGCGAGCATGGGGGTAACCATTACGCCGAAGATATCCGCCTTGGCGTCGTAACGCTTGGCATTGGCGATAAGGGTGTCGTAAGCTTCTCGCGCCTTGGATTCAGAGTCGACGTTGAGAATAACACCGCCCGCATCCGTTTTGTGCAATATTTCCGGGGAAACAATTTTCATGACTGCCTTGCCCGCGCCGATTTCAGCAAAAAGCCTTGCCGCGTCATCCGCACTTTTTGCCAGATCGTGCCGCGGAAGATTAAATCCATAGGCGCGCAAGACTTCACGAGCCTCTGTCTCCACGAGATTTACCCTGCCTTGTGAGCGCACCATAGTGAAAATGCTTTGCACCTTTTGCAGCCTGTCAGCAGGTAATTGCGGCGGTGTGGCGGCAAATTCTTCTTTGATTTTCTCCTGCCGGGCATTGAAGCCCACAAGGGCACCCATGGCCCGCATGGCGGCGTCGATGGAGCCATATACGGGGAAGCCGTTTTTCATGATGTATGTCAGACTTTCTGGACGCTGGGCCTGATAGATGGAATGCATGACAACCGGCTTGTCCGACTTGGCTGCACGCTCAACCAGACTTTTGGCCACATCCA
The DNA here is from genome assembly GCA_031546885.1 of Desulfovibrio sp. GTDB lineage: Bacteria > Desulfobacterota > Desulfovibrionia > Desulfovibrionales > Desulfovibrionaceae > Frigididesulfovibrio. Next base: position 1,485 of record JAVBJS010000009.1, on the reverse strand, counting down.
TTTCCAGTTGGCGGAATTCTTCAGAAAGATCGCAGTATCCGCCGTACAGTCCCACAATGACAAGGCCGTCAACTTCAGGGTCTGCCAGGAGCACTTCGGCGCAGCGGTCAAAGACCCACATATCACCTTCCGGCGTGCCGGCAAGATCCACAGGATTTTTGATTGGGCAATGGGGTTTAAGAATTGCACGAATCTTTTGCTGCGTGGCTTCGGAGAGCACAAAGGCATTCAGGCCAAACTGCTCGGCCGTGTCTGTCGCCATAACTCCGTGGCCACCGCCGTCGGTAAGAATGGCTATCCGGTTGCCTTTGGGCTTTTTGCAGCGCGAAAAGGCTTCGGCAACGTCAAGAAGCTCGTTGGGGGTATCCACCCGAATAACCCCGGCTTGATTGAGCGCGGCATCAAAAATCTTTTCACTGCCCGCGAGGGAGCCTGTGTGCGACACAGCAGCTCTCGCTCCAGCTTCACTTCGCCCGATCTTGATGGCGGCAATGGGCTTTTCAAGGGTTGTGCGGCGAGCCTTTTCCAGGAAGTCCCGACCGTCATTCACTGAATCAACCCGCAGTCCTTCCATATACATCATTACTACACGGGTAGCGTCGTCCTGGCCAAGATATTCGACAAAATCGGCAAAGCGCAGATCTATCTGGTTTCCAATGGTGGCCCAGCCGCTATAGCCAAGGCCTCGTGTTTTGGCGTTGAAATTGATGTCAATGCCAAAGTTGCCACTTTGCAAAACCAGGCCCATGTGCCCGGCGCTCAGATCAATAATACTAGCGTTGAGGCTTACTGGGGAGCTGTACATGCCCATGCAGTTTGGCCCCATAATACGCATGCCCGACTTGCGGCCGATGGCAAGCATCTCCTGCTCAAGGGCTTTTCCTTCCGGGCCGGTTTCACCAAAGCCGGTGGCAACGACAATGACGGCTTTAACGCCCTTATCGGCACACTCTTGCAAGACAGGAAGAATATGCTTGGGGGCAATGCCGATAATGGCCAGATCAACCGGGTCTGGAACCTCTGTTATGGAGGCATAGGGTTTGTGCCCAAGAATGTCCTCGGCAGCCGTTCTGGATATGAGATAGAGCTTGCCGGTGAATTTATTGTCTATCAGGCTTTTAGCCGTCCAGTACCCATATTTCTTCGTATCGGAAGAAGCCCCGATAAGCGCAACGCTTTTGGGTCTGAAAAGGGGAGTCAGATCTGACATAGGTGCGGTACCTCATAATAGCATTTATAATTTTTTCAGCATGATATAACTTGAGAGAGTCTGGGGGAAATCATTTCCCCCAGGCGGGTGCGGCGGGGCAGAGCCCCACGTATTTCGATTACATCAGTGCTTTCCTAGTGCTTACTTGCAAAAGTAAGCACTACAAAATCCGACAGGATTTTGCGCCGACTGAGTCGGCGTGCCTATTAAAAATCAGTATGTTATACTTTTGTTATTTTTCGGAAACAGTGAAGTTTTATGCTCGAAATTTTAAC
>JAVBJS010000089.1:0-38511 GCA_031546885.1 Desulfovibrio sp. | reverse complement strand
GCGGCGTGCCTTTATTTCAAAGCAGCTTCTGCTTTGAAATCATTCGATAAAAATTATGTCTTCTCTTGGCATTGAGCTCTTAAGAGCCTTCGGAAGACTTTTTAAGGGAAGACTAAACTGAATTTGCTGTATTGTGCAACGGACTCAATTAAAAAGTTTAGGCGAAAGAGGGAGGGGGTTTGGGGGAGGGAGAAAACATCCTTTTTAAATGGGGTTTTCTCCCTCCCTCAAAATATTACTATGTGAGTAAGGGCCATGCTATATCCTGAACATATTCCCTTCACGGAGGCTCTTTTGCAATGGTTTCACACCACAGCACGGCCTCTGCCGTGGCGCGGGCATTATGATCCGTATGCTGTGTGGATTTCAGAAATAATGCTTCAGCAAACACAAATGGAGCGTGGAGTTCTTTACTACAAGCGCTGGATGGAAAAATTTCCCACTCTTGCTCATGTGGCGAATGCCCATGACGAGGAGATTCTTAAAGCCTGGGAGGGCCTTGGTTATTATAGCCGTGCCCGTAATCTGCATAAGGCGGCCCAGCGTGTTATGCATGAGCACGCTGGTGTTTTTCCAGAAAATTATGAAGATATCCGCTCTCTTCCGGGTATTGGGGATTATACTGCCGGAGCCATAGCCTCCATTGCTTACAATGTTCCTGTTGCGGCAGTGGATGCTAACGTGCGCCGGGTATTTGCCCGTATTTTTGATATTGATACCCCCATTGCCGGCAGTGCTGCGGATGACTTCATTCGGCATATGGCAGAAGCGCTTATCCCCGAGGGCAAGGCTCGTCTGTTTAATCAGGCTCTTATGGAATTGGGCGCTCTCATTTGTAACAAGGCACCCCGCTGTTTGCACTGCCCAGTGAACTCATTTTGTCGTGCTTATTCCCTTGGTATTGTTGCAGAACGTCCTATTTTAGGAAAAAAGACCGAGTATACTGCCCTGGAAATTATATCAGGCGTACTTGTACATCAGGGGCGAATATTTATTCAAAAACGTCCTGAGTCCGGCGTTTGGGCCGGGTTTTGGGAGTTTCCAGGGGGCAAGCTTGAAGCAGGTGAGACCCCTGAGCAAGGAATCTGCCGTGAATTTTTGGAAGAAACAGAGTTCTCCATTAACGTTACGCATAGTTTTGGTACCGTGCGCCACGCTTATACTCGCTATCGCATCACCATGCACTGCTTTGCCTGCTGTCTCTCGCCTTGCGCAAATGTGAGGCCGGCGAGAGAGAGTTTGCCGCTGGCAGATTCGTTGGATCCCACATTCCCTATACCCACCTTGCACGCTGCTACAGAATATCGCTGGGCAACATTTAGCGATCTCGATGCTCTGACTTTTCCGGCAGGCCATAGAAAATTCATGGAGATGTATCGTTCGCAACTGGAGCAGATAATGCAAGAAGGGTGCTCTGAGGCGGCTGGGTAAACAATCGTAAAAGTGAGGCCATTGTGCAATGGCCTCACTTTATGTAATCATGAAATATTCGATTTACTGTCTAGGTAGTGTCGTCAAATAGGTTTTCTCTCATCAATTACCCATGTTATGAGTCTTCGTTGTAGATCGGCAATATCAATGGGCTTTGTTATATGGTCGTTCATGCCGGCATTGAGGCTTTTTTCTCTATCCTCGGCCATGGCGTGCGCTGTCATGGCGATGATAGGAATATTGCGAACTTCTGGGCGTCCGTATTCTCGGATTGTTTGGGTGGCGGTGAGACCGTCCATGATGGGCATCTGAATGTCCATGAGGATGACATCGACATCGAGCGACTCCAGAATGTCTACAGCTTCTTGGCCATTCCAGGCTCTTGCTACGATGATGCCAAGGTCTTCCAGGAGGGCTACGGCGATTTCTTGGTTTATTTCATTGTCTTCTACCAGGAGAACGCGAACACCGCTCAGGTTGGTGGCAGGCGGGGTGGCTGCGAGGGCGTGAGAGGCTTCGTCTGCTGTTCCTATGACTTTTGGAAAGGGAAGGGTGAAGGTAAAGGTGCTCCCTTTGCCGGGGGTGCTGGTTACGGTGATGTTTCCGCCCATCATTTCCACAAGTAGCTTGGCAATGACGAGTCCTAGGCCTGTGCCGCCGTACTTGCGCGTGGTTGAAATATCCGCTTGAGTGAAAGGTTGAAAAAGGCGCGCTATCTGTTCGCTGGTCATGCCTATGCCGGAGTCAAGGACTGAAAAGCAAATGTTAATAACTTCTGGGGTTTCACTCATCTTTTCGATGCGCAGGGTTACAAAGCCTTTTTCTGTAAATTTTATGGCATTGCTGCAAAGATTAAGCAGAATTTGTGACAGGCGTAGGGAATCACCAATAAGGGTGTCAGGGATGGCTTGATCTTGCTCCAGGGCAAAGGTGAGGCCCTCGCGCTCTGCTTGGGGTTGGAAAAGGTCAAGAATAATGCGCAAGGTTTTATTGAATGCAAAGGGAATTTTTTCAAGGATGAGGTTGCCGCTCTCCATTTTGGAGAAGTCAAGGATGTCGTTGATGACTCCGAGCAGAATTTTTGCGGAAGCCTGGATTTTTTCCAGAAAGTGCAGGTGTTCGGCGGGGGGATTTTTGATAATGGCAAGATGAGTGAGCCCAAGAACTCCGTTCCTGGGAGTGCGTATTTCGTGGCTTATTCGGGCCAAAAAATTACTTTTTGCCTGTGCGGCTTCTTCAGCCTCTTCTTTGGCGATGCGAAGGGCTTCTTCATTTTTCTTTTGCTGACGCAAGTCGCGCACATAGCTGAGAATGAGGGGAGGGGATTGTTCCGCTATTTGCAGGTGGGTTATTTCCACAGGTAAATTTTTACCGTTTGCAGTGCTGAGGGTCACTTCTTCTCGAACATAGCCTTCCTCCAGCGCTTTAGCAAAGATTTCGTCCCTGCTTTGCAAAGAGGGCGCGTACTCATCTAAATTGTCGGCAAAATCTTGGAAACTTGCCGCTTCAATGCTTGCAAGAAAGGCGGGGTTGGCACTGACAAGCTCTTGCGTATTCCAAATAATATAGCCGTCAAGGGAAGCCCGAAAAACAGTACGCATCACTTCTTCCAGATACATTTTTCCGGCAGCATCTTCTTTGAGTTGTGAGGCGTGGGAGTATAGCTCCGTCAGATGGTGGCTGAATCTGTCCAGGAGGGTGGCCACATTGTGCAGCTCTGTAATGTGGATGAAGGGGAGGGAGGCGTGAAGGTTACCCGCCTGAATGTCTGTGAGTTTTTGGGCTGTCCAGCGAATGGGCCGAATGATAAGCGAATGTACCAGGAAAATATGGGCAATAAAAAGGATAAAGGCGGCGACAGCCAGAAAAGTAAAAATGCGTTGGGCATAAGTCGCGGCTTTTTCAATGCTTGATACGGACTGCATGCTGGCATTTTCAGATTCTGTTCCTATGGTGTCACGCATTTCCCGCAAGCCTAAGTCAACGGTCTCCCATAGCTTGTGTGCAGCCTGATCATCTTCCAGAATGCTGCCGCGTGCTGTTTCGTAGTCGGCTTGCAGTGTTTGCAAACGCTCGCAACCGACTGCTTTTTCAGGTAAAGTTGCATGCGCTTGACAGGCATCGGCAATAATTTGAAAAAGTGGAGAGTCTTGTATTTTTTGTGCCTCAATCTCTTGCATTCTTTGCGGAGGAGGGGCAGTTCTATCCCCAAGGGAGGTTGCCAAAAAGGCTTTAAAGGCGGTGATGTCTTGTGGCTGGCTTGCACTGTTGAGAAAAATTTGCTGGGCGAGGCCGGCATATTCGGAACTGATCTTGCGCAGTGCCTGCTGCTTGGCTGCTGCTGTGTCTTTGTAACGAGCGATTTGGGTGATGGCTGCGGAGAGTTCGCGGGCTCGCTCATGAAATTTAGGATTTTCTCCATAGCGAGATTCTGCTGCAAGAGATTGGGCGGTGATGCGGGCTTCGCGTCGAATTTGCGCATCATTGGAGCGATAGGCAAGCACGGCAATGCGACGAAGGCTCTCAATGTTGATGAAGCTTCGCTGGTTTTCCGCCATAGCGGGTAAGTCTTTTTTGCGCACGGTTACGGCAAGCTGGGTAATGGAATCCATTTGCAGGAAACTTTCCGTTCCAACATATAAAAAAGCTATGAGCAGAGGGACTGTGGTTGCTACCAGAAAAAAGAGGATCGATACTTTAAATGGTATGCGTGGCGTCTTTTCGGTTTCTTGCATGCGTATTCTTTTGCGTTAAGCAGTCTGATTCCTGGATAAATGCTGTATAAGTTATTTTCAAGCAGGCTATTTTGATGCGGGTCTGTAGCTCAATAAGCTCCCGTGCTGCGTGATGCGGCATGATGTATTTTGCAAAAGCGCGTCATCTGCTTTTGCAAAACATTTATTTTGAAATAAACGGTTCTCAGTGTTTTTTCGTAAACATTTTTACTCAATATTTTTCTCTTATTCTTATGCGAGACAGACTGTAGATAAGAAGAGAGGAGGGTTGGGAGTACAGGCTGTGTGGAGGGAAACTTACGGGGATTTCCCCTTGGGGCTCCCTCCATCAGTAAATGTGATAAAGATCTAGAAAAACGCTTGCAGCGGAGTTGCCTTAGTAGCGTTTTGATTGTGCCTGTAACAAATAAAATAATTATGTTATGGTAAGTAATATATGGAGTTGTGTAACTTCAAAAAGAGTCGTTCAAGGCAGTCAATAGTTTTAAAAGACGTTAAAGTCAAAGTATTTTCTATTTATTTTTGCATATTCGCCATTGCTGCGAAGGGCCTGAATGGCATTGTTTAAAGCTTTAGTCAGCTCCGGGAGCTTTTTGGATACTGCAATAGAAGAGCCAATAACAAGTATTCCCTCTGTGATGGGGGGGCCAACGGTCTCAAGGCTTTCACCGGCAGGAGATTTAAGATAATCGTAAGCGGGGAGCCCGTCGACAATGGTTACATCAATGGTGCCTTTTTTTAGTTCCTCAAAGAGGGCTTCCACGGTTGGGTGGGTTACGATGACGGACTCTTTAAAGGTTTCTTTTGCAAATTGCTCTTGTAGGGTTGTGGGCTGCACGCCAATTCGTTTTCCTTTGAGCTCGGTGGGGGTTACTCCAGAGACGGTACCGGCTTTTTCAACGTAGATGGAATGTGAGTTAAAATAGCGGTTTGAGAAGTCAACCAGCTTGCGGCGTTCTGGGGTATCACCCATGCCGGCAACGGAGAGCTCTGCATCCCCAGCGGCGATGGCGGGGAGGATGGAGTCGAAGGGTAAGGTTACAAAAACGCAGGTGCGGTTTATCTCCGCGCAGAGTGCCCTTGCTATGTCAACATCAAAACCGGTCAGCTCACCTTTTTCGTCAAGGTAGGCAAAGGGTGGGTAGGGCACATCCACTGCAATACGGAGTGGTTCTGTGGCAAAGGCAAGTGTTGTCATCCATGATAGACATAGGCATAGGCACAAAAAATACCGCATGATACCTCCAAATACTTTTGCGTGCGTTTAAGGTTGAAGCTATTCTTTTGCAATAATACTTTGAAACAGCGTTAAAAGAAAGCCCCCTGAGTATAATAATCTCAGGGGGCTTGGAGTTAGGCTGGGAAGGCTGGATTACCCGATGAGTCGCAGAGCCATTTGTGGCATAGCGTTGGCTTGCGAGAGCATGGCAACGGAAGCCTGAGTCAACACCTGGTTACGAACAAAGTCGGTCATTTCTTGGGCCACGTCCACGTCAGAGATACGTGATTCTGCGGCTTGCAGGTTTTCTGCCTGAGTTTGCAGGTTGCTGATGGTGTTTTCCATACGGTTTTGCATTGCCCCCAAGTTGGCGCGAATTTTATCTTTGGAGGTAATTGCCGAGGTTAAACCATCAAGAGCCCGCTGTGCGGCACCCTGTGTGGAAACGGTGTAGGCGGCGCTTGTGGAGCCGGCTTGTGTGCCGACGCCAAGAGCAGAGGCTGTGGCATCGCCAATGGCAACGTAGTAGTAGTCTTCTGCAGAGTCGTTCGCAGTACCAAAGTGAACCTTCAGCTTGCCGGTGGAAGTCATAGCTTCACCGTTATGGGTAGAGCTGGAGAGGTTGCCGTTGATCAGGTGAACACCGTTAAAGTCGGTGGAGTTGGCGATACGAGTGATTTCCGATGCCATTGCCTGGTATTCGGAGTCAATCATGGCCCGCTGATCAGAGCTGTATGTACCGGTGGCTGCCTGTTCTGCCAGTTCCTTCATACGAATGAGCTTTTCGTCGATGATGCCAAGGGCGCCATCTGCTGTTTGCATGAGTGAAATGGCATCGTTGGCGTTACGAATGCCCTGGTTCATTGCGGCAATGTCTGACCGCATAATTTCCCGAATTGCGAGGCCGGCGGCATCGTCAGCAGCTTGTCCCACGCGCAGGCCTGAAGATAGGCGGCGTACGGATGTGGCAAGACTTCCATAGGAATTGCTGAGGTTACGGGTGGCATTCATAGCCATTAGGTTGTGATTAATCGCGAGACTCATAGTATTCCTCCGTGAATAGATATCTCGTAGGTGGTGCCCAATGCTCATCGCTTCCGTGCGATTTTTTTCCACTCATCTGCTCATCGGCAGTTTTGGAGGAGTCTTTAGGCCTGTTTTGCAATTTTTTTATAATAAATCCTCCCTAAAGATAACTTTAGGGAGGATTTATATTCTTTTATATTGGGAGAGTAAAATCTAGGAGGGCCTTTGGGTTCTACTGGAGGCGCTCCATAATGCGCTTCAGATCCTGCGCTGTGCGGGAAAGATCTTGCACAGCGGCAGAGGCTTGCATCATACCGTCGGCTGTTTCCATAACAATGCGGCTCACTTCTTCCAAGGAGTGGTTGATTTCTTCTGAAGTGGCGCTTTGCTCTTCTGCCGCTGTCGCTATGGAGCTGACAACAGCGGAGTTGTCTGTGGCAAGGCGGACAATTTCATTCAGCGCCTGCCCTGAGGCATTGGCAAGATCCGTTGCTTCATTAATGTTACGGACAGCGTTGGTTACTTCGCTTATGTTTGCTCGGGCCGAATTCTGGATTGCCTGAATGTTGGAGCCAACTTCCTGTGTTGCGCTCATGGTCTTTTCCGCAAGTTTGCGTACTTCATCCGCAACAACTGCAAACCCGCGTCCTGCTTCACCCGCACGGGCAGCCTCAATGGCTGCGTTCAGGGCAAGGAGGTTGGTTTGGTCGGCAATGTCTGAAATGACGTTCATGACGCCGCCAATGCTTTCTGCCTGCTGCCCAAGCTCTTTCATGTTATCTTGCAAGCCAAGGGCCACAGTGTTGACTCCATTAATGGAGGCCACGACCTTATTAACAAGGGCTGCTCCATCGTTGGCTTTGGTACGGGTTGTTTCTGTCTGTTCAGAGGCGTTACCGGCATTGCGGGCCACTTCAAGAACGGTGGCATTCATTTCATTCATGGCTGTGGCGGTGGATTCCACCCGGGTGCGCTGCATATCCGCACCGCGTGAAACCTGCTCTACCTGGGCAGAGAGTTGCTCGGAGGCTGCGGCCACACGCTCTGTGCTGGCAAGGGCTTGCGTGGCAACATCAAGAATTGTCCGCTCGGTTTCTTTTATTTTGGTAAGATCAACAATAACCTGGAGAACAGAGGTTATGCTGTTTTTTTCGTTCAGCATGGGCACAGAGGTGTACTGAATGTCCATACGGCGACCACGGGGATGAGCCACAGTTTCACTGGTATGGGTGTTCTTGTCTTTTGCTGCGGCGGTGAGCGCACAGGAAGAGGTGCCGTAGTCTTCCCGCGCAAAGAGCTGGCTACAGGATCGGTTGAGGTAATCAGAGCCGGCGATATCCTGAGCTGCCCTATTTAGGTAGGTTGCGGAAAGTTCACTGCTCAGCATGACAACTGGAGTGGGAATGGCATTAAGGATAAGTCCCATGCGCTGCAATATGCTGTTGGTTCCTTGAACCAGATGGGCAAAGTCCCCGCTAAATTTACTGGTGTCGCCTTGAATACCAAGATGCCCGGCTTCAATGCGTTGCTCAATATGGGAAAATTCGGCAGCCATTGCATTAAGGGTGGTGGGAATGGCCATGATGGAATGCACCATGGTTCCGATTTCGCCACCTTCTTTAAGATTGAGCTGTGCCTGAAAATTGCCTTTAGAAATATCTTCAGCAAAGCGGGAAACCTGGCTGAGTGCCCGAATAACTCCTGAAATAATCCAGAGAGCAATAAGGGATCCTACTACTATGCCAATGGCCCCACCTGTGGCTGTGAGGCTTTGGGCGGCTGCATTGCTTGCTCGCAGAGTTCTGCCAAGGCTCAACATATGCTGCTGTGTGGTGTCTGTGTATTCGTCAAAAAAGGCTGACAGATTAGTTGCTATGCCCAAAAGAGATTTGCGGGCCTCATTGGCTGCTTTTATGCGTGCATCTATTTCTTTGAAGCCATCGGCGTACTCTTTTGCTGCCTTGAAAAGAGCGCTCTCGGCTTCATTCAGGGCAGGATTGTCGCTGTCGCGTGATATTTTTGCAAGGCTGGCCTGTAGTGCTTTCATCATTCTGAATGCTTCTGTGCCATTTTCAGGGAGGTATGTTGCGTTATATACACGCACTGTGGAGTTGAGATCCGCATACATGCTGTAAAGATCGTCAATAATGCCCAGTAGTGGGACATTGTTGGTCTGCGCGGCAATTCCGTTTATTTTGGTGAGGGTATTATTAATATCAGTGCCAATCTGGAGCATTCTTTCGTGCATCAGCTTGTCTGCTGCGAGGAGATGATCCTTGATTGTTTTGGCGAGATCTTCTATTTTTTTAAGGGATGCTATGGAATCGCGGAGCTGTGCCTGTTTTGTGGACGAAACTTCATCCTTAATGGTATCATTTATATACGTAATGGCTTCTTCAAGATCTTTAGCGGCGTCTTCTACATAGCTGGGCTGAAGTGTAAGAACGAAGTTGGTCAGTTTGTCTTTGCCCTCGCGAATAGCCGTATCCGCAGTATTTGAATTTACAGCGGTGCGGGCTTCCGCACTGTATTCGATGAAGCTGATTGTTGTTTCGCTAAGTTTAGTGAAAGCAAATCCTGCCACTGCGGCTAGAAATAAAATCATTAAAGAAAACCCCAAAATAATTTTCTGCTTTGTTGTCATGGCGCTCCTCGTTCCTACAAGCTGAAGGTAATAATGTTCTTTTTACTATAATACATTAACTTAGAGATTGTGTCATCTTTTTTTCATGAATGTGCCCTGCAACTATTAGATCTTTTCATTCATTGATGCTTATTTCAAGCAAGCTTGTGGTGCCAGCGTTGTTCGCGCATTGCTCTTGCGTTAGGCCTGTTTGCTATCTTGCAGGGCAGGACTGGGGAGGAGCGTCGTTTTGTGTAAATGCAGCAAGGAGTATAGGTGTCTACCGTTTGCTGGTACACTATGATCGTATTTTTTTCAATAAGTGAGATACCGCATTTTTGAATAACTAAGCAAAATTCAGGCCACATTGGCGTATAGCTTGTGAAGGAGGGTAGGGTATTTAGTGGGAAAACTTATTATAATTGTTAATAAAAATGTATGGTTAGTTTCATGTCTTTTTTGAGCTTTGGTCGCGCTTGGGCGTTGCCGATTCACGGTATATGACAAAAATTTGACGTAGTTTCTCGGTGAGCATAATATAGTGTTTTCGTTCATGAGCTCGTTGCACAATACAGCAAATTCAGTTTAGTCTTCCCTTAAAAAGTCTTCCGAAGGCCCTTAAGGGCTAAATGCCAAGAGAAGACATAATTTTTATCGGATAATTTCAAAGCAGAAGCTGCTTTGAAATAAAGGCACGCCGCGCTGCTCGCTTGCGGGCGTCTGCTGGCGCATCCGCAGAGGCCATTGTGCAATGGCCGCTCATGAAGGGCGGCTATTTTTTTTATGGGAATCTTGTTCAGAAAAGCGTTTTTTAAAAATATTTTTACCATCGGAACCGCATTGAATAATTTTTTAATAATTATTCACTTTTTTGGGAAAAAGACTTGACGGGGTGGGGCATGCGAGGTAATACATCGACTCGCGCCTGAATCGGCACGAAATTTCCCTGTAACGGCAGGGGAAGGCGGATTGAGTCCGTCTTATCGCGCCTGATTGTACTACGCCAATCAGGTTTGACATTTGCAGGCTTATCAACGCCTTTGTTGAATGTCATGCCGTTTTGCTTCATATCTCCTGAAGCAAAAGTGGTATCACAGGCGGGCTTAATAGCTCGTGCGGCCTGCAAAGCATACGCTCCCGACATTATGTCGGTCAGCCGGCAACGTAGGCGATCTGTGAATGGTAAGTATTGGTCGTATTGGAGCCGGCATTTTTCTTTTTATACGGAGTAGAGCGATGACGACAGTTAGCAGTGATCGTATAAGGATTAAGCTTAAAGCTTACGATTACCGCATCCTTGACAAGGCTGTTTCCGAGATAGTGGATACCGCCCGCAACACTGGAGCGGGCATAGCAGGGCCAATTCCCCTGCCGACAAATATCCACAAATACACGGTTAACCGCAGTGTTCACGTTGACAAAAAGTCGCGTGAGCAGTTTGAGATGCGTATACACAAGCGGCTCGTTGATATTATCGAGCCCACACAGCAAACCGTTGACGCCCTTGGTAAGCTTTCGCTTCCCGCTGGTGTTGCCGTTGAAATCAAGCTGTAGCGAGGAAGTCATGGCTGAGAAACTGGGAATTTTGGGTCGTAAATTAGGCATGACCCGTATTTTCGTAGGCGATGGCTCCGCTGTTGCGGTTACTGTTATTCAGGCTGGTCCCTGCCCTGTTGTGCAGGTCAAGAACACTGAAAAAGACGGGTACAACGCCGTGCAGATCGCCTTTGGAGCCGGTAAGGAAAAACACCTCACCAAGCCGCTTATCGGGCATTTTAACAAGGCGGGCCAGGGTCTTTTCCGAACCCTGCATGAAATTCGTCTTGAAGAGCCTGCCGCTTTTGCAGTAGGTGATGCCTTAGACGCTACCATCTTTACGGCTGGCGAAAAGGTGAAGATTACTGGGCAAAGTATCGGTAAAGGCACTGCCGGCGTTATGAAGCGCTGGAACTTCCGCGGCGCGTGTGCATCACACGGTGCGGAAAAAGTGCATAGAAATGGTGGTTCCATCGGTAACAACACCGAACCGTCCAAGGTCTGGAAGGGCAAAAAGATGGCCGGTCGCATGGGCAATGAACGTGTGACTACCTTGAATATTGAAGTTGTTGCTATTCGTCCTGAAGATAACGTGATCCTGGTCAAAGGTGCTGTTCCCGGCCCCAAGAACGGCCTGGTCATGGTACGCAAGCAGTAGAGGGGATACGCTCATGGCTCAGGTTACGATTTACGATCAAAATAAAAAAACAGCCGGTAGCATAGACCTTTCGCCTGAGGTATTTGAGGTGGCAGTACGCCCCGAGATCCTTAATTTGGTTGTGCGCGCACAGCGCGCTTCCTGGCGGGCGGGCACCCATGCCACTCTCACTCGTTCCCTGATGCAGGGGGGTGGGGCAAAGCCTTGGCGGCAAAAAGGCACGGGACGTGCTCGTGCTGGTTCTAATATTTCTCCAGTCTGGCGGGGCGGTGCCGTTACTTTCGGCCCGCAGCCACGAGATTATTCTTTCAAGGTAAACAAAAAGGTGTGGCGCCTTGCTCTGCGCATGGCCCTTTCCTCGCGTCTTGCCGGTGAAAAGCTTCTTGTGGTGAATACAATTTCTCTGCCGGAAGTGAAGACAAAGCATTTCATTAAGGTGAAAGAGGCGTTTGGTCTTGGTAAAACCCTTGTGGTGGCCCCTGCTGATAATACCGCGCTGGCGCTTTCTGCCCGCAACGTACCGGGAGTAACCGTGCTCACTCCCGAGCAGCTTAATGTTTACGATATTCTCAATCATAACCATCTGGTATTGCTTGAGGGTGTGGTTGAGCGCGTCACGGCGCGACTGTCGGCTTAGGGCCGCATACGAGGTTTTGTCATGGACTATACACAGGTTCTTGTTAAGCCCCTGATCTCTGAAAAGGGCACCTTCTTGAAAGAAAATTCCAATCAAGTTGCATTCTTTGTTCACAAAGATGCAAACAAGGTTGAAATAAAAGCGGCTGTGGAAACTGCCTTTAAGGTAAAGGTTGAGGCTGTTAATGTGGTGGTAAAAAAGCCCCAGATTAAAGCATTCAGCCGTGGGCGTAAGCGTCTTATGGGCACGGTTTCCGGCTATAAAAAAGCCTACGTGACCCTTGCGCAGGGCAGTAAAATTGAGTTCTTTGAGGGAGTGTAAGCCATGTCTGTTCGTAAGCTAAAACCTACCTCAGCGGGCCGCCGTTTTCAAACGGTATCAACCTTTGAGGAAATAACTGCCACACGGCCTGAAAAGTCGTTGACTGTTGGTCTGTCGAAAAAAGCAGGTCGCAACAACAACGGACGAATCACCAGCCGTCGTCGTGGTGGTGGACATAAACGCCTGTATCGTATTATCGATTTCAAGCGTGATAAAATGGGTGTAAACGCAACTGTTTCAACCATTGAATATGATCCTAACCGTACTGCTCGTATCGCACTTTTGCGCTATGCCGATGGCGAAAAGCGATATATTATCGCTCCTGTTGGTATATGTGTGGGTGATACGCTTCTTGCTGGCGACAATGCTGACATTAAACCCGGCAATGCGTTGCCGCTTGGGCGCATCCCCGTGGGTACCTTGGTACATAACGTGGAATTGCATCCAGGGCGCGGTGGGCAGTTTTGCCGTAGCGCTGGTACCTATGCCCGACTTGTGGCAAAAGAAGGAAAATACGTAACTTTACGTATGCCTTCCGGTGAAGTACGCAAAGTATTGGCAACCAGCATGGCTTCTGTTGGGCAGGTTGGCAATATCCAGCATGAAAATATATCCCTTGGCAAAGCTGGCCGCAATCGTTGGCTTGGGCGTCGCCCCAAGGTTCGTGGTGTCGCCATGAACCCTGTGGACCACCCACTTGGCGGCGGCGAAGGCAGAAGCTCTGGCGGACGCCACCCTGTGACCCCTTGGGGTATTCCCACCAAGGGCTATAAGACCCGTGACCGCAAAAAAGCTTCCTCTAAGCTTATTGTTACCCGGCGGAAGTAGGTAGGAGTTAACCAATGCCGAGATCGCTGAAAAAAGGCCCCTTTGTTGATGGGCACTTGTTGAAGAAAGTGGAAGCAGCCGCTGCCAATAATGACCGTCGTGTTATTAAGACTTGGTCACGTCGCTCCACAATCCTGCCCGAAATGGTGGGTCTGACCTTCGCTGTTCATAATGGGAAAAAGTTCATTCCTGTGTTTGTCACTGAAAACATGGTGGGGCACAAGCTTGGCGAGTTTTCCCTCACCCGGGTTTTCCACGGCCATGCGGCTGACAAGAAAACCAAAGCTACCAAGAAGTAGGGTGTGAGTCATGGGACAAAATGCCAGAATTAGAAAGAAAATACGCGAAGAAGAAAAAGCTGTTCACGCGCTGATTCCGCAAGCTACCTTGCGGGGCGTGCGAGTATCGCCGCGGAAAGCCGCTCTTGTCGCTCGTAATGTTATCGGTCTGCCGGTGGAAAAAGCTCTGGATTTGCTCCAGCTTACTCCCCAAAAGGCCGCCGGACTTATCCGCCAGGTGATGTATTCTGCCTTGTCAAACGCAAGCAACAATCCGAATCACACCCGCGCTGGCCTTGATGCCGATGCATTGGTAGTTAAGAACGTTATTGTCTCTGAAGGCCCTAGCTGGAAACGCTTTTTGCCGCGCGCGCAAGGCCGCGCAACGCAGATTATCAAGCGCACCAGTCATATCACCGTCATTCTTGCCGAGAACTAGGAAACGACCATGGGTCAGAAAGTTAATCCATTCGGGTTCCGGCTCGGGTACAACAAGAACTGGCAGTCTCGCTGGTACAGCAAGAAAGAGTACCCGGCCTACGTGTATGAAGATCATACCATTCGCACACATGTAAAAAAGCTTTTATTTGCTTCGGGTCTTTCTCGTATTGAGATTGAACGTCCGGGTGATAAAGTACGCCTTATCCTTTCCACCGCCCGTCCAGGCATTGTCATTGGGCGTAAGGGCGTTGAGATTGAAAAGCTTCGTGGTGATTTGCGCAAGCAGTTTGGACGTGAGTTCTCCATTGAGGTGAACGAAATCCGTCGTCCAGAAGTGGAAGCTCAGCTTGTGGCAGAGAACGTGGCTCAGCAACTTGAACGTCGCGTTGCCTTTCGTAGGGCTATGAAGCGTACAGTTTCCATGGCTCGCAAATTTGGTGCCGAAGGCATTAAAATCAATTGTGCAGGCCGTCTTGCTGGGGCAGAAATAGCACGAAGTGAATGGTATCGGGATGGGCGGGTGCCTCTGCAAACTTTGCGTGCCGATATTGATTATGGTTATGCAGAAGCTCGCACCACATATGGTATTATTGGCGTTAAGGTGTGGATCTTCAAGGGTGAAATCCTTGACCATGAGGTGAGTCAGTAATGCTGAGTCCAAAACGTACAAAATTCCGTAAGCTGCAGAAGGGTCGCCTTAAGGGCCCTGCACTGCGCGGAGCGCAAATAGCCTTTGGTGATTTTGGTTTGAGAGCCATGGAACATGGCAAGCTTACCAACCAGCAGATTGAAGCCGCTCGTATTGCTATGATGCGTCATATTAAACGTGGCGGTAAGGTTTGGATTCGTATTTTTCCTGATCACAGCTATACTTCCAAACCTCTGGAAGTGCGGATGGGTTCCGGTAAAGGCGCACCAGCCGGTTGGTATGCTCCTGTGAAACCAGGGCGTATTCTTTATGAAATCAAGGGAGTTTCTCTGGAACTAGCTAGAGAAGCCCTTACCCGTGCAGCGCATAAGCTGCCTATTAAAACCCATATTGTTGTGCGGGAGGGCCTGTAGTATGAGCTCTGCCAAGAGAAAAGCGCCCCGGCGTCTTGAACGCTTTCGTGCGAGATTGCAGACAAAAACCATTGCTGAAAAGCAGGGGTTAGGCAAAAGCGTGGCGCGTACAGCATCCGCAGTTGCCATGCGCGAGTCCATTGCCCGCAAGAAAGTTTCCGGCAAGCTGGTTCGTGATATTGAAGGCCTTGGAGTGAGTGAATTACAGCAAAAACTTGCTGAGGCGCGGCGTGAGCTGCTGGATTTGCGGTTTAAACATGCTACGGCTCAACTTGCCGAAGTAGCTTCTATCCCCGCCACCAAGCGTCGTATTGCTCGCATTCTTACCGTGATTAAGCAGAAAGAAGTGGGGGCCTAAGATGTCCGCAAGCCTCGAAAATAGAAAAGGCCGGGCCTTGGTTGGAACCGTTGTAAGCAACAAAAATGACAAGACTATTGTTGTTCGCGTTGAAACACTGGTGCAACATCCATTGCTCAAGAAGTTTGTTCGTCGCCATAAAAAGTTTACGGCACATGATCCCAATAACGAATGCGGTATGGGCGATACAGTGAAAATCATTGAATTTCGTCCTATGAGCCGTAATAAGCGTTGGCATCTGGTTTCCATTTTGGAAAAGGCCGTCTAAGGAGCTGCCATGATACAAGTTGAATCTTCACTGGAAGTGGCAGACAACTCAGGAGCCAAGCTTGTTGCCTGTATTAAGGTGCTCGGTGGTTCACACCGCCGGTATGCATCCGTAGGTGACATCATTATGGTTTCCGTAAAAGATGCCATGCCGCATAGTAAAGTAAAAAAAGGTGAAGTCATGCAGGCCGTTATTGTGCGTACTGCCAAAGAACTTCGCCGTCCTGACGGTTCATACATAAAATTTGATACCAATGCTGCTGTGCTTTTGAATAAGCAGGGCGACCCCATTGGAACCCGTATCTTTGGCCCAGTGGCAAGGGAATTACGGGCCAAGAATTTTATGAAAATCGTCTCCCTTGCCCCAGAGGTACTGTAGGAGCACGCCATGAAACAATTTCGCATTCATAAAAACGACGTGGTAATGGTTATTGCCGGTAAAGATAAGGGCAAGATTGGTCGTGTTCTCAAGGTGTTGCGTAAGAGCGATAAAGTTGTGGTGGAAAAGATAAATATCAGTATCCGCCACACTCGTCCTAACCCGCATCTGCAACAACCTGGCGGCAAAATTGAAAAAGAGATGCCAATTCATATCTCTAATGTGCTTGTGCAGTGTCCGGCATGCCATAAGGCAACGCGGATAGGGTATAAGTATACAGAGGAGACTGCAAAGGGCGGCGAAACGAAGCAGACAAAAGTTCGTTTTTGTAAGCAGTGCAATGAAATTCTGGCTCAGGGTGGTAAAAAGAAATGACACGCCTTGAAAAGCAATATCGTGAAAAAGTAGCTCCCGTCCTGCAAAAAGAATTTAGCTACAAATGCTCTATGCAGGTTCCGAGTCTTGAAAAAATATCGGTGAACATCGGTCTTGGTGCTGCTTCCCAGAACAATAAGTTGATGGAAGAAGCTGTGCTGGAGTTGACTGCAATTGCAGGGCAAAAGGCTGTAGTGACCCGTGCCAAGAAGTCCATTGCTGCATTTAAGCTGCGTGAAGGTATGCCCATTGGCTGCCGTGTTACGTTGCGTGGTGTGCGTATGTGGGATTTTCTTGACAAGCTTGTGAATTTCGCGTTGCCTCGTGTACGCGACTTTCGCGGCATTCCTGATCGCGGTTTTGACGGTCGTGGTAATTTTACCCTCGGTATCAAGGAACATACTATTTTCCCTGAGCTCGAAGCCGATCGGGTAGATAACCCCAAAGGAATGAATATCACTATTGTGACCACTGCCAAATCGGATAAGGAAGGCAAGCTGCTGCTCGAACAGCTCGGCATGCCTTTCAGAAAGTAAGGAGAAACAGCCTTGTCTCGTACCTCATTGGAAGTTAAGGCAAAGCGCAAGCCGAAATTTAGTGCGCGCGGCTATAATCGTTGTCCTATTTGTGGTCGCTCCCGTGCGTACATGCGTAAATTCGGCCTTTGTCGTATATGCTTTCGTAATATGTCCCTTCGGGGCGAATTGCCAGGCGTACGCAAGTCGAGTTGGTAATCAATCAAGGAGTTTAATTCATGTTGACCGATCCCATTGCTGATATGCTTACGCGTATCCGCAACGCACACTTGGCCCTGCATAAGGAAGTAAGCGTGCCGCGCTCGAAGATGAAGGAATCAATCGCCGCCATCCTCAAGCAGGAAGGATATGTTGACGGTGTTGCCGTTAACGAACAGGCCATTGTTATTGCCCTGAAGTATCATAAGGGCAAACCGGCCATTTCCGGACTGAAAAGAGTGAGCAAGCCCGGCCGACGTATGTACGTTGGCTCATCCCACATTCCCCGCGTGCAGAATGGCCTTGGCATCTGCATTCTATCCACCTCCAGTGGTGTGCTTGACGGCACAACCGCGCATGAACGGAAGGTGGGGGGCGAACTACTTTGTGAAATCTGGTAGGTTATGACATGTCCAGAATCGGAAAAAAAATAATCTCTCTGCCCAAAGGGGTTGAGGTAAAGCTTAACGCAGGCAGTGTTGAAGTGAAAGGCCCTAAGGGGACTCTCGTCACTCCGGCTGCGGATTGCCTTGACTATACTATTGATGTAGATGGAGTGACAGTTGCGCGCAAGGATGATTCTCGTCTTGCCCGTGCGCAGCATGGCCTTCGTCGTACATTACTGTTCAACTGCGTTACCGGGGTTACCTCTGGTTTTAGCAAAACGCTGGAAGTTATCGGCGTTGGCTATAAGGTTGCAGTGAAGGGTAACGTTGTGGAATTGGCCCTTGGTTTTTCCCACCCTGTGCTTGTGGATTTGCCAAAGGGCATTGAAGCAAAAGCAGAAGGCCAGAAGCTTACCTTAAGTGGTATGGATAAAGAGCTGGTGGGTGAAATTGCGGCGCGCATCCGTCGTTTGCGCAAGCCTGAGCCTTACAAAGGCAAGGGTATTCGGTACGAAAACGAGCAGGTTCGCCGTAAAGTCGGCAAATCCGGCGGCAAGAAGTAGGCAGGTAAGTATATGGCCACAACTAAAGAAGAAGCGAGACAGCGCCGTAAGGTGCGTATTCGCAAAAAAATATCTGGTAGCCCGGCGCGTCCGCGCTTGGTGGTATTTCGTTCCAACCTGCATATGTATGCTCAGATTGTGGACGATGAAAGCGGTAAAACCTTGGTCAGTGCTTCTACATTGACCCTGGTGAAGGCAGGAGAAAAGGCTCGCTGTAACAAGACTGGCGCTGCCCTTGTAGGGAAAGAGATTGCCCGTCTTGCCAAGGAAAAGAGCATCTCACGTGTTGTCTTTGACCGTAACGGCTACATCTATCACGGGCGTATTCAGGCAATTGCTGATGGCGCGCGTGAAGCTGGCCTTGAATTTTAATACTGAGCAGGTAGGCCATGGAACAAAATGAATCTGGAATGATTGAGAAGATTGTTTCTCTCAATCGTGTTGCAAAAGTTGTGAAGGGTGGTCGCCGGTTCAGCTTCTCCGCTCTGGTAGTGGTGGGTGACGGCAAGGGTGCTGTGGGTTATGGTCTTGGTAAAGCTCAGGAAGTTCCTGAGGCCTTGCGCAAAGCCACCGAACGCGCCCGCAAATCTATGATAAAGATAGCGCTTTTAGAAGGCACTTTGCCCTATGATGTACTTGGCCGTTATGGTGCAGGTAGCGTTATGTTGAAGCCGGCCTCGCGTGGTACGGGTATTATTGCGGGCGGTGCTGTGCGTGCCGTCATGGAAGCTGTAGGAATTTCTGATGTGCTTGCAAAGGCCATTGGAACGAACAATCCGCATAACGTATTGCGTGCAGCCGTCCAGGGACTTGCTTCTCTTCGTAGTGCTGAAGATGTGAGCGAGATCCGCGGTAAAAAGTTAGTCACTCCCCGTAAATAGGGGGATTTGCCAAGCATCATAGATGCTGGTAAAGACAGATAGCTGAAGGAAATAGGGTGCCCCCCATGTTAAAGATTAAGCTTGTTCGCAGCCGCATTGGCACAAAGCCAAAGCAGCGTCAGGTACTTGATGCTCTTGGGCTGAAAAAAATACATATGGTGAAGACGTTTGAAGATAATGCTGCTGTGCGTGGCATGATTACAAAAGTGTCACACATGGTGGAGGTAGTTGAATAATGCAACTTCATTCTCTCTATCCCTTTCCAGAAGAGCGTAAGACGCGCAAACGTGTTGGGCGCGGCTCAGGTTCTGGTCTTGGTTGTACGGCTGGTAAAGGTAATAAGGGACAAAATGCACGTTCTGGCGGCGGAGTGCCTGCTGGCTTTGAAGGCGGTCAAATGCCTTTACAGCGTCGCTTGCCCAAGCGTGGCTTTAAGAACTATCCCTTTATGGTGACATATTGTGTTGTGAGCCTTGCTCGTCTTATATCCGCTTTTGAAGGTAAGACCGAAATATCCCTTGAAGATATTTATGGCCGTGGCCTTGCGGATAACGGCGCACCAGTGAAAATACTGGGTGACGGCGAGGTGTCGGTGGCTCTGAAGGTTGAAGCTCATAAGTTTAGCGCTTCTGCCCGTGAAAAACTGCAAAACGCCGGCGGCGAAGCCAAGGCGCTTGAAGGGTAAACTGTGTCTGTACAAGGCGTAAACAATGTGGGGCATTTGCCTGAACTGTGGCGCAAACTTGGCTGGTCTTTTATGTTGTTATTGGCGTACCGGGTAGGCATTCATGTGCCTATCCCAGGTGCGGATCCCAAAGCCATGGCTGACTTTTTTGCGCAGGTTCAAGGCACCCTTTTCGGTGTGTTCGATATGTTTTCCGGGGGTGGATTGCGGAATTTCTCCGTATTTGCTCTTGGTGTTATGCCCTATATATCTTCCTCCATTATCATGCAGCTATTGCAGGTGCTTAGCCCTGAGTTGAAGCGTATGGCTAAGGAAGAGGGAGGAACTGGCCGTAAAAAAGTAACACAATACACCCGCTACCTCACTGTTCTTATTACAATAGTGCAGGGATTTGGGCTTGCCGTGATGCTGGAAAGCCAACGAAGCCCCATGGGTGCACCCCTTATTTTACATCCAGGGCCGATGTTTCAGTTTGTAACCATTGCAACATTGTGTGCAGGTACTATCCTTATAATGTGGCTTGGTGAACAGATTACAGCAAGGGGACTTGGCAACGGAATCTCATTGATTATTTTTTCAGGGATTGTTGCCGGTATTCCTAAAGCCTTTGGCCTCACGTATGAAGCAGTGCGGAGTGACAGTTTGCACGTTGCGTTGATTCCTGTAGTTCTTCTTTTAATGCTGGCTGTTACGCTGGTTATTATTTTTGTGGAGCGAGCACAACGACGCATTCCCATTCATTACGCGAAGCGTCAGGTGGGGCGGCAGATCATGGGTGGGCAAAACACTCATTTACCCCTTCGCTTAAATACAGCGGGCGTTATCCCTCCCATTTTTGCGGGAAGTTTGCTTGTTTTTCCTGCCACACTGTCACAATTTGCAACTGCTCCCTGGCTAAAAACTACTGCTGCGTGGTTCCATACCGGGAGTATTCTTTATAATGTGCTTTATGTGGCGCTGATCGTTTTCTTTTGCTTCTTTTATACGGCTATCATTTTTGACCCCAAAGATATTGCTGAAAATCTCAAGAAGCAGGGTGGATTTGTCCCCGGAATTCGGCCAGGGGATAAGACAAAGGAATATATTGATGGCGTCTTGACCAGGATTACTTTGTGGGGTGCCATTTATATAACCTTGATTTGTCTTCTGCCTCAATTTCTCATTTCATACTTTAATCTTCCTTTTTATTTTGGTGGTACGAGTGTCCTTATCGTTGTTGGTGTTGCCATGGACTTTATGGGACAAGTGAATTCGTATCTGATTTCTCGGCAATACGAAGGTTTTATGGGCAAAAACAAGATTAAGGGCCGGTATCAATAGTGAAGAAGTTTCGGGGTATTTTTCTCAAGAATGAGAATGAAATAGCCTTGTTGCGGGAAGCGAACAGGATTGGTTCAGCTATTTTGGATGCTATGTGTGAGGCGGTTGCACCAGGTGTACCGACAATGCGATTCGAAGAAATAGCGCAGGATCTATGTCGAACATATAAAGTGCGCCCTGCTTTTCAAGGATATTATGACTTTCCGTTTGCTCTTTGCTGCTCTGTGAATGAAGAAATTGTTCATGGTTTTCCTTCTGCCAAGCGGCTGTTGCGCGAAGGGGATATTGTTTCATTTGATATGGGTGTTGTTTTTGAAGAATTTTTTGGGGACTCTGCCCGTACGGTGGGTGTTGGCAAAATTTCTCAGGAAGCAGCCAAGTTGATTCAGGTTACGCACGAGTGTCTTATGTTGGGCATTGCGGCCTCTATTCCAGGGAAAACATTGCGAGATATTGGGCGAGCTGTGCAATCGCATGCGGAAGCTAATGGGTATTCTGTCATACGACGGTTTGTAGGGCATGGAATCGGTCGGAGTCTGCACGAGAAACCGGAGATTCCAAACTATGTACCGACATTTGGAGGCACAGTGCCGCTTCAGCCGGGAATGGTGCTTGCTATCGAACCCATGCTTGCTGTAGGAAGTTATGATGTGGACATTTTGTCAGATAACTGGACTGCTGTGACGCGCGACCGTAAGCTTTCCGCTCATTTTGAGCACAGCATTGCCGTGACAATGGGTGAGCCGGATATTTTGAGCTTGTTCGCTCACAGTAAGATATAGTTTAAACGAAAAGGTTTTTATTGACGTGTCTGGTCTACGGTGCTATATACCGCCGTTCTGGACTTGCCCACAAAGAAGTGTGGGAAGAACTCAAAGTGGAGAGTATCATGAAAGTACGGCCTTCGGTCAAAAAAATCTGCCCCAAATGCAAGGTCATTCGTCGCCACGGTATTTTGCGGGTGATTTGCGATAACCCCCGGCACAAACAGCGTCAGGGATAGTTTTTCGTATTCCTTTAGCGGGTACGAGGCGGATGATCCGCCTGGCGGCGGCTTTTGCGCCGAATACGCCTTACATAATACTGAGTAGGAGTTTCAAGTGGCTAGAATCGCGGGAGTAGATTTGCCCAGAGGCAAGCGCGCTGATATCGCTTTAACCTATATTTATGGGATAGGGCGAGCCACGGCGCTTAAGATTCTTGATAGCACGGGCGTTAATTGGGCACGTGGGATTGATGATCTTTCTGCAGACGAAATAAATGAAATTCGTAAGGAACTTGAACAGAACCACAAGGTGGAAGGTGATTTGCGCCGCGATGTGGGCTCAAACATTAAGCGCCTGATGGAGATTGGCTGTTTTCGTGGCCTGCGCCATAGAAAGGGGCTACCCTGTCGAGGACAGCGTACGCATACCAATGCGCGTACCCGTAAGGGGCCGCGCCGTGGTGCCGCTCCTAAAAAGAAATAGGGTTTTATGAGGCTTTGCGCGCAAGGGTACGTCCCACCTTATTTTGAGGAATGTGCGTATTATAATCCAACGCAAGCATCGAGAGTGTGACATGGCCAAAGCCAAGCGTGTGGTCAAAAAGAAAGAGAAAAAGAACGTGCCCGTGGGAATTGCCCATATTCAGGCTTCGTTCAATAATACCATTATCACATTTACCGATACCCGCGGAAATGCCATTAGCTGGGGTAGTGCCGGTCAGGCAGGTTTTAAGGGTTCGCGTAAATCTACACCATTTGCTGCACAGGTTGCGGCTGAGCAGGCTGCCCGCAAGGCGCAGGATAACGGAATGCGCACTGTGGGCATTTATGTTATTGGACCTGGTTCTGGCCGTGAGTCTGCTATGCGTGCCATCAACAATGCCGGATTCAAGGTTGCCTTCATTCGTGACGTAACCCCTATTCCGCATAACGGCTGCCGTCCTCCCAAGCGGCGGCGCGTCTAAGGTAAGGAGCGAGAACCTTGGCTAAATATAATGAATCTAAGTGCCGTCTTTGCAGACGCGAAGGCAGCAAGTTGATGCTTAAGGGCGACCGTTGTTTTACTGACAAATGCGCCTTTGATCGCCGTCCGTATGCTCCAGGGCAACATGGGCGGGCTCGGAAGAAAGTTTCCGATTATGCCTTGCAGTTGCGTGAGAAGCAGAAGGTGCGTCGTATTTACGGTGTGCTGGAAGCGCAGTTTCGCAATTACTTTGGTAAGGCCGACATGGCAAAGGGTGTAACAGGTACCAATTTGTTGGTGAACCTTGAGCGCCGTTTGGACAGTGTTGTTTATCGTCTCGGCTTTGCCAATTCCCGTCAGCAAGCTCGTCAGCTCGTACGTCACGGTCTTTTTACGCTGAATGGGCACAAGGTGACTATTCCTTCGCTTTTGGTGCGTGTGGGTGATATAATCGAAGTGCCAGAGAAGAAGCGCAAGGTTCCTGTTTTGGCTGAAGCTCAGCAAGTGATTGCCCGTCGTGGGTGTCCTTCCTGGCTTGAAGCTGACGGAGGGGCATTTCGCGGCGTTATCAAGGCCCTGCCCCAGCGTGAGGACATTCAGACTCCGATAAACGAGGACCTGATTGTCGAGCTTTACTCCAAATAAGGGTAGAAGCATGATTTTCAAACAAGGTGATAGGCTTATTAATTCGCGTAACTGGTCTGAGCTTGTAAAGCCGGAACAGGTTACGCGAACCAGCGACGCTGCGGATACCCTCTATGGGAAATTTGTTTGCGAACCGCTGGAACGTGGATATGGAACAACTATTGGCAATGCGCTTCGTCGTATCCTGCTTTCTTCTTTGCAGGGGGCGGCCTTTGTTTCTGTGAAAATTACTGGTGTTCAGCATGAGTTCACAACAATTACCGGTGTGCTGGAAGATGTCACTGATATTGTATTGAATTTGAAGCAAGTGCGTCTTGCGATGGATACGGATGAAGCACAGCATTTAACTATTTCCTTTTCGGGGAAGGGTGCTGTTACAGCCGCAAATATTGTCTGTACCCAGCATGTTGCCGTGTTGAATCCTGATCAGCATCTTTTTACGGTGACTGAAGATATTGATTTGCAGGTTGCTTTGGAAGCGCGGATGGGCAAGGGATATGTACCTGCTGATATGCACGAAGGTTTTTCGGATGAGATAGGCATGATAGCGCTTGATGCCAGTTACTCACCTGTTCGGAAGGTCGCTTATTCGGTTGAGCAGGCGCGGGTTGGTCAAATGACCAACTATGACAGATTGCTGCTGGAAGTTTGGACGGATGGCTCCGTTGCACCGGAAGATGCCATTGCATACAGTGCCAAGATTTTGAAAGAGCAGCTTTCGGTGTTCATTAACTTTGATGAACGCATTTCTGGTGAAGCTCAGGGGCATAGTTCAGGATCAAGCGATATGAATGAAAGCCTGTTTAAGTCCATTGACGAGCTTGAGCTGTCTGTTCGTGCGACAAATTGCCTTAAAAGTGCTAATATTGCCCTTGTGGGTGAAATTGTGCAGCGGCATGAGGCTGAAATGCTTAAAACAAAGAATTTTGGCAAAAAATCCCTTGACGAAATTCGTCGGGTGCTTGGCGAGATGAATTTGGATTTTGGCATGAAGCTTGATAATTTTGAGAAGAAATACCAGGAATGGAAGAGGAAGCAGCAACATGAGGCATAAAAAAGCAGGCAGCAAACTTGGCAGAAACCCTTCCCACAGAAAGGCATTGCTGCGGAATATGGCCAAGGCTCTTCTTGTTCATGGGCGTATTACCACAACAGAGGCCAAGGCAAAGACTTTGCGTGGCGTTGTAGAGCCTTTAGTAACTCTTGCTCTTAAGAATGATTTACATGCCCGGCGCGAAGCGTACCGGGTTCTTGGTGAGCACAAATTGGTTGCTCGGCTTTTTGATCAGATTGGGCCTCTCTTTGTCGGTGGCGGCGGGGGATATACCCGAGTGGTTAAAATAGCGATTCCTCGTAAGGGTGATGCGGCTCCGTTGGCAATTATTGAATTTACAAAACAGCCTGCGGTTGTTGAAGATGGTGCAGACGCGAAAACGGCATAGTGTCTTTGCTTTCCATTTCTGCAAGGATCAGGCGTTCTGCTTGGCGAGCTGTAGGTTGGGTGAGAACATTATTTGTTTTTTTGTCTAGCAGCTTTAGAAGATATACAAAAAGGAATCTTTCCAATGGAAAGGTTCCTTTTTGTATATGATATGTGGCTCTGCCGGGCATCTTGTTTTAAATTTTTGAGGTCATTGTGCAGTGGCACTTGGAGTTTGTTGCACAATGCAATGAACTTTTTTTGTACGAGGAAAGCTTTCTAGGCGTTTTTCCTGCTTACCCGCTAATGGGATTTTCAGTTTGGCCGCATTCTGAGCAGGAGTGACGATGGCGCTGCTGGGATATATTGCCGGCAACCTGGTCACCGGTGCTGGTGTGGTATCCTTCTTGCTCGATGTTGGCGCGCATTTTTGCTGTGGCAATGCTGCCATTGGTACCTTCAAAAGAAAGGGCTGGAGAAGCATATGCTGCGGCTGTACTAGCGTATTCATGTAATTTTTGGGTATTAATTTGAACACTGTTTTTTGCATTGAGAATGAAATTGTCGCATTCAATTTCAATATTTTTTTCTTTTTTAAAGGTTATTCTTGCTCCCCATTGATTGTAGATACATGTTTCACCTCGTTCTACAACAATACGAAAATTTTCATTCTCTGTTGCTATGATTGCCCCATGAACACTTTTTCCTCCTAAGGGTACAATAATGCATTGCGTTCCTTCCGGGGGAGATGATGTCATGCCAAAGTGCTGCATGAGTTCGGCTTCTTGTAGTTTTTCTGTGTAGACCCCCTTCAGTTGGGCAAATTGAATGGGTTTTTTTGTGTCGATGGCGCTGAGAGTGGCTCGAAATGCCTGGCGGATATCAGAAAATCCCGTGCGAATCTTGTCGGCTAAAATGGAGTGAAGTTGACTCATATGGAGTATTCCTTTGATTAGTGGGTGTTGGAGTATTTGGTGAAGAGATTAAGGCAAAATATATTGCTCGCAATAAGAGGTCATGCACAATGCACCGAACTCAATAAGGGCCTTAACGCTCCCGATTCAAGCAACGCTGGTAAATAATCGCAAAGTTAGAATGTTTTCAAGGTGCTTTGCTATACATTTATGTAA
This sequence comes from Desulfovibrio sp., assembly GCA_031546885.1. Lineage (GTDB taxonomy): Bacteria > Desulfobacterota > Desulfovibrionia > Desulfovibrionales > Desulfovibrionaceae > Frigididesulfovibrio. The sequence goes on along the minus strand of JAVBJS010000089.1, from coordinate 12,624 downwards.
ATTGGAATGAGCCGTGTCTGTTAAGAGCGGTGGTGATGTGTCTTTCAACAGCGCCGGCGATATCCATCTCTTCCAGGTCCATATGAAATTTGGCGGAGAGCCCTCCTTCTTTTTCGTTCAAAGTCGTAGACGTGGCGTCAGCTGTTTCTTGGTATTGCCCGGTGTCCATGAAAACTGGATGTTCCTGCTCGTTTTTTATAGAGTTGGGGAGAAGGCGAAAGTTCTTTTTTTCATGTTCTGTTGTGTGTTGAGTATGTTGTGAAGCGAAGTTTGTGGCTGTGCTATTACTTAGATTTTTTTGGCTATTGTTGTTGTGCGTTGCTATGGGGATATTTTTTGAAAATGCACTTTGCAGTGCTTCTTCATTATACGAGGCTGATGCATGTTCGGGTTTTGCATAAGAAGCTGATGTGCTCTGCTGTTTTGTGGAGGAGACTGGCGCATGATGTGATTCCGCGTAGGGAACAGGTGGGTGCTCTGATTTTGCATAGGCGGCAAGCGGGTATGGGGCTTCTGCATAATTTGCGGTTGCGTTATTATGAGAAAAATGTTTTGTCCCCTGCTCAGCTAGCAGTGGCAATGTTATTTCTTGATGAGTTCTCCCGTGGGGGAGGAGTGCAGCCCTGTGCGCTGAGTTTTCAGGTATGGTAGTGCTTGCATTTTTTGTAAAATCCAATGGAAGCTGGCCTGTGGGATGTGTTGTTCCGGTATTATAGAGAGAAGAGGGAACGCTTAGTGCATTTATATGAGGCCCCACTGCTGTAACTGCTTCGTTTTGAATCGAGTGCGGAGCGCTATTCCTCAGCTGGGGTGGTTGATTGAAGAATATTTCGCCATTTTTCTTATTATTTATTTTTTGTTGATCTATTTCATATAGTTGTCGTATATTTCCAGTTGTGTCGTTTTGTACTGCACCGATTTTTGGTGCAGTGGCCTGCATGGCAGCGGAATTATTCCAGCTAGGAGCGCTAGCGCTGCTGTTGACAAAACTGGAGAAGGTCTTTTGCATTTGCTGAATAGATGATTCAAGTTTGAGGGCAGAGCCTGCGCTTGATGCAGGAGTTAATGCAGAGCCTGCGCTTGACGCAGGAGCTAATGCAGAGTTTGCTCCTGATGCAAGACTAAAAGCCTTACCCGTGTGTGGGGCAGGAGTGAAGGCGGAGCTTGCGCTTGACGCTGGGGCTAAGGCAGAATGGTACTGCATGGCGGGGGGGATAGCCTTACCCAAGGTAGGCATTGCCCTGTTGGTGAGCGTGGGGCTAGGGGCATACGGCAAGGGTGGGGCCGCTGCTAAGATGGAAGGGGCTGTGGCAGATGCGTTAAGAGAAGTAAAATCTTTGGGAGCGCTCACGGATGCGGAGTCAGTAGCATTGTACGTGGTTCCTATAGCACGCATGGTAGAGGGGGTGCCACGATCAGCCACGGGGCCGACAAGGGGAATGGTAAGGTTTGCCAGAAAGCTTGGAGAGGCATTCGCATCTGAGGAGGTCTGATCTTCGCGACTGCGCTGAAAATCGTACCAGGAAAGTTCTTCTGCTCGGTGTGAATTTTGAGAAGCGAGCAGATCTGTAGGGAGATTGGGCGAGGCAGTGTTGAATTGAGCGTTTTGCTCATTGGAGGATGGGGGAGTGGCAGTGTGAGAAGTGGCTAATGGATGAATAGCAATAGCGTCTGCTTGTGAAGACGAAAGTTGTACTTCTTTTGCTAGATCAACAAAAGAATATTTCTGGCGGGGAAGATGAATGCTGTCTTGTGCACTGTTCTTGAATAGAGGCAGATTGAGAGTGGGGGAGGGGGTGTATGGAGGAGTCATATTTTTTCCGCAGTGTTGGTTCTTGGTTTTGTTATAATGAATATATACCAAGCGCTGCTTAAATGCCTGAATGCGCATTCGTGCTGGTATTGACTAATTATAGCAAATATTGCGGAGAAAAAAAGGTTGAAGCAGTTCAGTAAAAGTTTGTGTGGGCAGTGCTCCAGTGAAGAAAATTTTATTTAGTGCTGTCCGATAGGCTTTTTTGCTTTCTACTAACGTAATAAATATTTTTTATTTTAGGTAGATACAAAAGAGTACACTCCTGTCGTAGAAAATATTTTTTCTTGGCAGAGAAAAAAATAGCGGTATTTGACAACGCTATCTGGAGCAGTTCATCTGAGGTAGTTTAACTGTTCTGGCAGATGCCTCCTAAAAAATTGGGCGGCCCTGCGCCAATGCCGGGGGTGAAACTGGTTTGCAAAGCTTGCGTCAAGTAGGTTTGGGCGTTGCGAATGCTGTCTTGTAAGGTTTCTCCTTTGCCGAGAAAGGTGGCAATGGCGGCGGAGAGCGTGCAGCCGGTGCCGTGGTTGTTCGGGGTTTCCACATAGGGGTGTGGCAGAGGCTGGAGGCCTTGGTTGGGCAGGGCAAGGTAGTCAATGATAGGGGCGTCACCTTGCGGAAGGCTGAAGTGCCCGCCTTTAAAGAGTACGGCGGGTGCTCCCATGGCAAAAAAACGGAGCGCGGCTGCTTCCATGTGCTGAAGAGTGTGAATGGGGGTGCGTGTAAGTAATTCCGCTTCCGGGCGGTTGGGGGTGACAAGAGCTGCACGCGGCAGCAGGCGTTGTATCAGAGTGTTCGTTGCGTCTTCGCGCAGTAATGGATGACCGGACTGGCTGACACAGACCGGATCCACCACAAGGGGGAAGCTGGTGTGCTCTAGCTGTGCTGTAACGGATTCAATGATGGGAGCACTTGCCAGCATGCCTGTTTTTGCTGCTTTTACAGGAAAGCCTTGCAATACAGTTTGCAGTTGCAAGGTAATGAATTCTGGATCAACTTCAAATATTCCACGAACTTCAGCGCCGTTTTGAGCGGTGAGGGCCGTGATGACAGAGGTGCCGAAACCATGTAAGGCGGTGATGGTTTTCAGATCGGCCTGAATGCCCGCTCCTCCGCCAGAGTCCGATCCGGCAATGGTGAGGATAACAGGGAAAGGAGAATTGTGGGTTGAAGCTGGTTTCATAGATGTTCTCCTATTTTTTTACGCAGTGCCGCCACCTGCGTGGGGATGTCCACAGCACGGGTAATAGCGGAAATAATGGCGAAGCAGTGGATGGAGTGCCGTGCAACGCTGGCAATGGTTTCCGTATTAATTCCGCCAATGGCGACTACGGGCATGGTTGCTATAGCTGCGATTTTTTCAAGATATCCTGTTTCCATGGGGAGTGCGTCTTTTTTGGAGGGAGTAGCAAAGATAGGGCCAACACCGATGTAGTCGGCTCCGCCAACGCGAGCTGCCTCATATTCTGCCATGTTTTTTGTGGAAACTCCTATGACACACTGTGTCCCAACCAGGGAACGTACCGACGCCAGGGGAAGGTCTTCTTGTCCTATGTGAATGCCATCGGCCTTTGCCAAGAGGGCAATATCAACGTGGTCGTTAACAATGAAACAGCACCCTGCCTCTGTGGTAATGGCGCGGATGGCAAGGCATTCCTCAAGCATAGCTCCAGAAGATTTGTGTTTTTCACGATATTGGAGGATTTTTATGCCTGCCTGCATCATGAGGTGGGCCACTTCCACACTGGAACGTCCGTTTGATTGGGTAGAATCCGTGATGGCGTAAATGTCGGTGTGGGGAAACATGGTAGTTCTGTCCAGTTTATTTAAAATAATGCTTTGCACAAAAAAGCCCATCGTAATGGTGGGCTTTTTTGTGTATACGGGTAGGTGAGCCGCAATGGCTTATGTGTCTTGCAAAGCATCAATGAGTGAGGCCAGTACAACAGGAGCGTCTTCCGTTGGAACCTGGCAGGTACCTACGCGCATGTGCCCCCCGCCGCCGTAGCGCAAGAGAAGACTACCCACATCAACTTTGCTTGAACGATTAAGAATGGAGTGGCCTATGGTAAAGACTGTATTCTGTTGCTTGAGCCCCCACATGACATGCATGCTGATGTTGCATTCAGGGTACATGGCATAAATGGAAAAACGGTTGCCCGAGTATATTTCTTCTTGATTGCGGAGGTCGAGAACCAGCACGTTGTTATGGATGCTGGAGCACATCCGAATCATATGCTTGTAGTCTTCTTCCTGTTTGAAGTAGCGTGTTACACGCTCTTGCACGTCAGCAGTGCGGAGGATTTCTTCCGCGCTCATTTCGGCGCAATAGCGGATCATGTCCAGCATGAGCTGATAGTTGCTGATACGGTAGTCGCGGTAGCGGCCAAGGCCAGTGCGTGGGTCCATTAAAAAGCCGAGCAGTATCCAGCCAGTGGGGTTGCGTATTTCTTCTAGGGTAATATTGCCGCTGTCAATGCGATCAACATACTCCAGCATGGTGTCAAGAAAGGTGGGGAAGGCCTCGTGCCCTTTGTAATATTCCCAGATAACCCGCGCACAACTGGGGGCAGCTTTAGAAAGACCAGGGGTGGAAACATGCCCGACACGTTCAGATTCGCTTGTGTGGTGATCAAACCACATGCCGCAGCCTGCCACATAGGGGACATTGGTGAGAATATCGTTTTCAGTTACCTGAATCAGCCCATCTTGAAGATCTTTTGGGTGCGCAAATTTATATTCGTCAATGAGACCGAGAGAATTAAGCAAAACGGCACAGGCAAGGCCATCAAAGTCAGAACGGGTCACCAGACGCATGAAACCTCCTCGAAACAGTTGTTAGCGCCAGCCTCTGGGCTGGGGGGGTGAGCAGGGCAGTGTGCTTATCAGTCAAAATCATATACGGTACAGGGTGCATAAAAATTACGTCATCCGTGGTGCCTTTGCAAAGGCACCCGCACACTCTTTCGTGTGTGCTTATACGATTAGTCATAATTATAACAGTATACATGAATAAGATAGATGCCTTTGTACTGCCATAGGTTGTGCGTTTTGGCAAGCTTTGGGTCATGATCCATTCTCTATCTTCAAGGCTGTAAGAGGAGCTTGATTTGCAGTGCGGCCGGTTTTACTTGGCGGCCTCTTTTTTGCGTGCGGCCCGTTGCTGTTGCAATTGTTGCTGCGCTTCTCGCCGTGCGGAGCTTTGCTTCATGGCGGCCTCTTTAGCCTTGGCAAGAATTTTGTCACGGATGGATTCAAAGCTTAAAACAGTGCGTAAACCGGCGCTTCCAAGGGCTACAACGCTGATGACGAAAAAGAGAGCCTTTTGTATGGGCCAGCGCTGTGTTGAAAGCAGTTTGACAGTGGCGCCAAGGCCAGCTTTGTCTCCATACATTAAAATAAGAGGAAGTAAGGCAAAAATGAGAATGACCCCTGCAAGCTCTATCCAGAAAAAGGATTCCAGCATGGAGAGAACAAAGAGGGTGGAGTCACGTACTATGCGCAGAAAGCGCATGCGTTTTTCCAGTTGGGTAATGCGGTCTTTTTCCTTGTGGATCAGTTCCTGGGCTTTGCGGAAAGGTTCCGGCAGGTTGAAGTTCGCGCCAGAGGCCCAGGTCATGTTGGCAGCACACTGGCTGTAACTTTTGTTAAACTCAACAAGGGCGCGTGGAAAGGGGAACCAGGCGGCTTCTTCTTGAATTTTTTGCAGCCGTGCAGTGAGTGCTTTGAATTGTGCTTTAAAGTTTCGGCTCTCGTTATGAACGTGCGTTTGCAGATCTTTTTCAATTTGTCCTCTGCCGCGCAAAAGAGCCTGGAAGGTGACGTAGTTGCTGATTGTTGAGAGCTGCAAAAGCTTTTGGATGCGCTCGGATGCTTGGGTTGAGTAAGGATTATCGGGTAAAAACCATGAGGCAAGCTCGTCTTTCATGCGTTCAAGGCGTGTGGTTTCTTCTTTGGCCGTGCTTGCTGTGCTAGTCCAAAGCTGGTGCATGACGCGAAGAATTTGCAGGTGCCCCCGTTCCAGTTCCGGATCAATAAGCATGCGGTTGAAGTAGTTGCTATCACGCTCCATCAGGGCGAGAAAAGCCGGCATGGCCTGCTCGGCAAAGCCGCTTTTAACCGCACAGACCAGACGCCTGTATTCAACCGTTGTCCAAGAAGGGCAAAGGCGGTACACGTGCTCATAAGTGGAAATGGCAAGGGGGAGCTTGCCCTGAATTTCTGCGGCGCGGGCTTGCAAATAAACATGCCAGGCTTGGGCCACGGGCTGAGTGCTGAACATTTCAGCGTCTTTCCAAAAGGCGGCGGCCTTGGCTATGTCGCCGCTTTCAAGGGCCACAAATCCACGAAGGGAAGTGATGCGGGAGTCTTTGGGAAAGCGGATGGAGAGGGTATAAAGCTCTTTTTCCGCATCTTCCGAGGGGTTAAGACAAAATTCGTGCAGGGCAGGCCAGATGAGGGAGTTGTCTTCTACGGTCACCGTGGCAAGAGCCTTCCGAAAGTCCTTGTCGCGGGCGCGCCAAAAAAATGTCGCATTGCGAAGTTGGCCAATCCAGTTTATGTCATAAAAAGCGCGCAGCATTAATCCGGTGGGGGCGGGATCAGTAAGAAGCTGGCGAAACCCCACATCATCGGCCTCGGTAAGGGTTTTGTCAATTTGTTGAACGGCATGAACCATGTCGGAAGAGTCGAGCAGAGCGACTTGCCGCCACAGCGAGAGATCAAACAGCTCCATAGTGCGCGTGGGGCATTTGTCTGGTGTATGCCCCCGGTGCCCGCAATAGAAGCAGGGAGCATTTTCGCCAAGCACAAGTGTACCGGGAACAAGGTGCGGTAAAGAGCCTCGTGTTTCGTCGTCATCCCCTTTGAGGGTAATGGTTGTCCAGTCATCGGGGTTGTGTCGAATTTTTGCAAAGCGAACTTCATGGAAGGTAAATTCATCCCCGAGCATGAGGGCGTTACGCATGGATAGGCAGGGATGATCCGGCGCAAGCTGATCCCAGTCCACCCCTGTTTTTTTGGGCAGATCTTCATTGAAAGGCATGCCTTTGCGATCAATTACCGTAAGTACACAGGGCCAGTAATGCTCTGGTTTTTCTTCTTTAATCCGGTTTACCAGGCTGAGGAAATCACGACACCAGCTTTTAAGCTGGCGCATTCCGTCAAGGGGAAACATTAAAAAGAAATTGTGCACAGTAAAGCGGAACTTGTTCCGCTGAAGCACTGTTTCAATGTGGCCAAAAAAGTCCCTCCAGCCGGCCTGGAAGGTTTTGTCCAAAGGGTTACCCACTGGATGCAGCAGGGCAAACCAGCCAAAGGATGATTGGTAAGGCAGGCGGCTGTCGGCTGTCATGGCCAGCCAGTCGATGGAGCTCATGCCAAGGTAGGGCTGTTTGGCTTCAAGGTTTATGCCGGGCATACCTCCGGCAAGGCCAGAGGCGCTGGGGTGGATCCATACCTGAAAATCCTCGGGAGAAGAAATTTCCTGTTGCCACAAGGATTCGTCAAATATGAGAGCTTGCTCCCCAAGGCGGCCCACTTTAAAGCGAACAGGAAATATTTGCATTATAAGTGCAAGTTGGTTAAAACGAGCCCAGCTCTCAAGACGTGCGGCCGCCAAAAAAATGTCGGGCGTGAAGAAAAACCATAGGGCCTGATCAGCCCCCTCAGCCATCTTGACCCCGCCGTAATCTTCCAGCGTTTGCAAGACAACAGCGTTGAGAGCCCCAGTCCAAGTTACCCACATAGCATGGCCGTCAGCCTGCATCTGCAGGACTTTGACCTCAGGTAGTTGAGAGCGGAGTACATCAAGTCTTGCCATTCTTTTACCTCAAATAGGAGAGCATTTATGGACATTAGTAAAGCTATTCAAAAAATGAAGCAGGAGCCCGGCTTCACCGACAACGTTGGTATGGTTATGGTACATAACGGCGTTGTGCGGGGGTGGTCGCGCACTGGGCGAAAAAGCGTTGAGTCTATCACTATTACGCCAGACCTGGAAAAGATGCAATTAATATGCCGAGAAATGGAAAAGCACCCAGGCATCTTTCGTATCATGGCTCACGCAAACTCGGGAGTGATGAAGCCGGGCGATGATGTGCTTTTCCTCATCATAGCAGGAGACATACGCGAAAATGTCAAGGCGGCCTTTTCTGAGCTTTTAGACAGAATAAAAAGTGAGGCCGTCTTTAAAGAAGAAGTTTTGGCAGAATAACCGGCTTCGCTATACCCTGCAAGCAGAATGTGAGGGATGATAAAGGCGGTATGGGCGTACTTTTTTCTTTCGCCTTGTATTTTTCCATTGTCTCCTATGCAACCATAGGGTATGGTCTTTTCGCTGCTGCCAAGGAAGCCGTATTTTTTTAAAGAGTCATATGAGTCTTTGGAGGGCTGCTTTCTTGAGTAGGCGTTTATTTATTTTGAATAACGAGGTTTCTGTAAAGAAATTTCAGGTGTGAATTGGCTTCTTGCTTGACATAAATAGCGAGCTGGATTATGTAAGCCTGCTTTGGCAAAACATAATCAAAAATGTATTTCCTACCGGAGGAGCATAATGCCCACCATTAACCAGCTCATTCGCAAAGAGCGCAAGGTAATTGTAAAGCGGAAGAAGACTCCAGCTCTGCAAGCCTGCCCTCAGCGCCGTGGCGTATGCACCCGCGTGTATACCACAACGCCTAAAAAGCCTAACTCGGCTTTGCGTAAAGTAGCCCGTGTTCGCCTTACCAATGGCCTTGAAGTGACTGCTTATATTCCCGGCGAAGGCCATAACCTGCAAGAGCACTCTGTAGTAATGATTCGCGGGGGCCGGGTAAAAGACTTACCTGGTGTGCGCTACCACATTGTGCGTGGTACCCTCGATGCTTCAGGTGTTGCAGATCGTCGTAAAAGCCGTTCAAAATACGGTGCCAAGCGTCCGAAATAAGGAGTTTCTTCATGCCGCGTAAAGGCCCTATTCCCAGAAGAGAAGTATTGCCTGATCCAGTTTACGGCAGCCGTCTTGCTGCCCGCTTCATCAACCGCCTGATGTACAATGGTAAAAAAGGCGTTGCGGAAAAAATTTTCTATGCCGCGCTTGCGCAGCTTGCGGAAAAAACCAGTGAAGAGCCCCTGCGTGCCTTTGAAAAGGCCCTGGAAAACGTAAAGCCCCACCTTGAGGTGAAGGCTCGTCGGGTTGGCGGTGCCACGTATCAGGTGCCGATGGAAGTGCGTCCTGATCGTCAGGTGTCGCTTTCCATTCGCTGGATTATTACCTACTCCCGCGCTCGTGGCGAAAAGAGCATGACAGGCAAGCTTGCTGCCGAGTTTCTTGATGCTTTCAACAGTCGTGGTGGTGCCGTAAAAAAACGTGAAGATACCCACCGCATGGCTGAAGCCAACAAAGCTTTTGCTCACTACCGCTGGTAGTTTGGAGTAACAACGTGTCCAGACAGACCCCCCTTAACATGCAGCGGAACTTTGGCATCATGGCCCACATTGATGCCGGCAAAACCACCACTACCGAACGCATCCTTTTCTATACGGGCGTTTCGCACAAGCTGGGTGAAACCCATGAAGGCGAAGCAACCATGGACTGGATGGCCCAGGAGCAGGAGCGGGGTATTACCATTACCTCCGCTGCCACAACATGCTTTTGGAAAGATCATCGCCTCAATATTATTGATACCCCCGGGCACGTTGACTTTACCATGGAAGTGGAGCGTTCTTTGCGTGTGCTTGATGGTGCAGTTGCCGTATTTGACGCAGTTGCTGGGGTTGAACCCCAGTCCGAGACTGTGTGGCGGCAGGCCAACCGATATAAAGTGCCGCGTATTTGCTTTGTAAATAAGATGGATCGGACAGGCGCCAACTATACGCGCTGTGTTGACATGATCCGTGACCGTTTGAAAGCCAAGCCGGTTTCTTTGCAGATACCCATTGGCAGTGAAGATAAATTTGAAGGCGTTGTCGATCTTATTACAGGTCAGGCTATTGTTTTTGATAAAGCCAGCAAGGGTGCGGAATTTCTTATTACAGATATTCCGGCACATCTTATGGCTGAATATCAGGCGCAGCGAACTCTTATGATTGATGCTGTGGCGGAAGAAGACGAGGCTTTGCTTGAAAAGTATCTTGGCGGCGAAGAGTTGACGGTGGATGAAATTCATTCCTGCCTTCGTAAAGCGACCATTAGGCAGAACATTGTTCCTGTACTTTGCGGATCTGCTTTCCGCAATATGGGTGTGCAACCTCTTCTGGATGCTGTTGTCGCATATATGCCTTCTCCGCTTGATATTGAGCAGATGCAGGGACTTAATCCTGATAAGCAAGAAGAAGTCATCGTTTGTCACAGTGATGATAAAGAGCCTTTGGCTGGTCTTGTTTTTAAATTGTTTTCCGATCCATACATCGGGCACCTGTCCTTCTTTCGTATTTATTCTGGTGTGCTTGAGTCAGGCCAGACGGTCTATAATACGACCACAGGCAAAAAAGAGCGCATTGGCCGTCTCTTGCAGATGCATGCCAACAAGCGTGAAGAAGTTAAATGGGCAGGAGCAGGTGACATTGTTGCTGTTGTCGGCCTGAAGCAGGTTTCAACGGGTGACACAATTTGTGATCCCGCTCGTCCAGTGCTTTTGGAATCTCTTGATATTCCAGAGCCGGTTATTGAAGTTGCCATTGAGCCTAAAACCAAAGGCGACAGAGATGCGCTTTCTGCCGCACTTGGCAAGCTTGCCAAGGAAGACCCCTCATTTCGCGTTAAGGGAGATGAGGAAACAGGGCAGACTCTTATTGCCGGAATGGGCGAATTGCACCTTGAAATCATTGTGGATCGCCTTACTCGAGAATTTAGCGTCAATGCCAATGTGGGCAAGCCGCAGGTTGCTTATCGGGAAACCATAACCAAGCCTAGCAAGTCTGACATGAAGCATGTGAAGCAGTCTGGGGGACGTGGTCAGTATGGTCACTGCGTTATTGAAGTTGAACCAAACCCCGAAAAAGGGTACGAGTTTGTCAATAGCATCAGCGGTGGCGTTATTCCTAAGTAATACATTGCGCCCATTGACAAGGGTATTCAAGATGCCCTGAAAAGTGGTGTGGCTGCCGGCTTCCCCACTGTGGACGTGAAGGTAAACCTCGTGTTTGGTTCTTACCACGATGTTGACTCCTCAGAACAGGCCTTCTATGTAGCCGGTTCAATGGCTATTAAAGACGCCATGCACAAGGCTGGCCCGGTTATTCTGGAGCCAATCATGGACGTGGAAGTGGTTACGCCGGATGACTATGTGGGTGAAGTTATGGGTGACCTTAACAGTCGCCGCGGTCGTGTGCAGAGTATGGAAGCGCGGGTTGGCTCGCAGTCTATTCGGGCTCAGGTGCCGCTTTCTGAAATGTTTGGCTATGCAACGGACTTGCGTTCCAAAACACAGGGCCGGGCCAACTTTACCATGCAGTTCCATCACTATGAGCGCGTGCCACAAGCTCTTACAGAAGACATCATTAAGAAAAGAGCGTAGGTTTCTTTCACCTTGTTGAGAGGGCATCTTTTTTGTCCCCCTCACGAGCGCTTGCTTCCCCCTTGGAAGCCAGAGAGAAAAGTACTCATTAAATCCCCTCTATATAGCTTATTGTTATTTAACAAGCTATATAGAGGGGATTTTGCAAAGAAGTTCGTGGGGTATGCGGTGGCAGATGCTGCAATAAGGCATCTTGAAGACTTGCCAACCTTTCGCTGTTGTGCGAAAAAAGAATGAACAGCGTATCCGTAAAGCACTGTGCGCTTGGGAAGGCATGTTTCTTAGGGGTCGTTGCGCAAAGCAACAAACTCTGGACATTGCACAATGGTTCTTCTTAGGTGACTGGGCCTGAACGCGAGAGCATCTCATACTGCAAGAAACTGGAACTGGGCAATGAGCATTTCCTTATAAGGCATCATGAAATTTACAAAACTTTTATGTAATTTCCGCAAGGTATGGCTGCGAAGCATATTGCTCGCTGCCTGTCTGCTGTGCTCTTCTTTCTCAGTTGTGAATGCGGCTCCTCCTCAATCTTTTGTTCTTGAAAATATGCTGCTGCGTGCGGATGCCTCTACCTTAATGCTGAATTTTTCTGTTTCTGTGGATGATGAGGATGGTCTCCGGGATTTGCTCAAGGATGGGGCTAACCTTGAATTGACCCTGAATATTGCTATGCAGCGGCAGCGGTCGTGGTGGATGAATGCTGATGTGACGGAATTGGTGTATGTTTCTTTTTTACGCCATAACCCGCTAACTCGTGAGTTTACTATTACAATGCCGCGGACGGGTGGTGATGTGACGCTGAAAGATCGAAACTTAACGCGTCTTATTCATAAAACATGGCGCACGTATGCTGTTCCTGTTGTTGCCATGAGCCAGTTGAGTGACGCTGAAAAGAAATCTTCTGATACGTTTTCTATTAAGGTAAGTCTGAGTTTGCGCCATTCGGAAGTGCCACCCTGGCTTGAAAAAAGCCCTGCCTTTTGGTCGTCTGACGTTGTGCCCAAAGTTAGCTATACTTTGGAGTATTCTCCTCACTCGCAGGTGCCACAGGGAAAATAGTTTTTGAGGAAAATTTTGCTCTGAATATTTTAGAAAGATATTGAGGGCGAGAACCTCACGAGATTAGTCCCTTGATTTTTTCTTGACTGAATCTGTGTCCCCGGGCCCCTCCTTATCCACAGAGGAGGCCATTGCACAAGGGCCTCTGGCAACTGCGTAGCAGGTGCTCGCAAGCGCACAGCGCAGCGTGCCTTTCTCTTTATCTTCACTGGATAAGAAAATGTATCGTTTTATCTTGCTGAAAAATAA
>JAVBJS010000147.1:0-9418 GCA_031546885.1 Desulfovibrio sp. | reverse complement strand
ACATTGAAAAAATTCATCTTGTTATTGATATTGATACAGGACAGCGTATTGAAGAAATTTTTTCAGTTCGCTGATATACTTGAAAAAAAATCGTATATAAGCTTATTACGCATTCGGCCTGTTCCCATATCTTTTTGTAACCTACTTTTTCACAGTATCTCTCTGCAACAACAGGATAGAGCATGAACACCGTTGATACCGAACTACACCCTGCCGCCCCTAAAGATTTTATTCGGGCAATGATTGAAAACGATCTGAACGCTCGCCGCCATGCCGGCGTTCAAACGCGGTTTCCGCCAGAGCCCAACGGGTATCTACACCTTGGCCATGCAAAATCTATTTGCCTTAATTTTGGGGTTGCTCAGGAATTTTCCGGTGCATGTAATTTGCGTTTTGACGACACCAATCCCCTCAAGGAAAGCCAGGAGTATGTGGATTCCATCCGAAAAGACGTGCGCTGGATGGGATTTACCTGGACGAATGAGTGCTATGCTTCCGACTACTTTGAGCAGCTTTACGCCTTTGCTGAGGCTCTTATTTTTGCAGGTAAAGCCTATGTTGACAGTCAGACAATGGAAGAAATTCGTACCAACCGTGGCACATTAACCAAAGTTGGCGTTGACAGCCCTTACCGCACCCGAAGTGTTGAAGAGAACATTGCCCTTTTCCGCCAAATGCGTGACGGGCAATTTGCGGATGGAGCCCATGTTCTTCGTGCAAAAATAGATATGGCTGCCGCCAATATTGTCATGCGCGATCCAACCCTGTACCGCATTCGCCGGGCAACACACCACCGCACAGGCAACACTTGGTGTATTTATCCACTATACGACTTTACGCACTGCATTTCCGATTCTTTAGAAAAAATCACCCACTCCCTCTGCACCCTTGAGTTTGCCAATAACCGCGAGCTGTACGACTGGGTATTAGAAAGCCTGAACCTGTTCCCTTCCCGGCAAACGGAATTTGCCCGGCTTAGCATTACCCGCACCATTCTTTCCAAGCGAAAGCTCATTCAATTGGTGGAAGAAAAACACGTTGCCGGCTGGGATGATCCGCGTATGCCCACCCTTTCAGGTATGCGCCGCCGTGGGGTTCCCCCTGAAGCCCTGCGCGATTTTTGCCAGCGTATTGGCGTGGCTCGTGCCGAAAATACTGTGGATTTTAGCCTGCTTGAATTTTGCATACGCGAGCATTTGAACACCACAGCCCCGCGTGCCATGGCTGTACTTGATCCGCTCAAGCTCATCATTGAAAACTACCCGGAAGGTCAGGTGGAATGGTTCGACCTTCCCCTCACCCCGGACGCCCCGGAAAAAGGTGTGCGCCGTATTCCCTTTTCTCGTGAGATATGGATTGAGCGAGAAGATTTTCGAGAAGACGCCCCCAAAAAATTTTTTCGTCTTGCACCCGGCCAGGAAGTACGCCTGCGCTGTGCATACTATATCACCTGCAAGGCCGTGCAAAAAGATGAGAATGGCAATATAACTGCCCTTGTCTGCACCTACGACCCCCAAAGCCGAGGTGGCGGAACCCCTGACAATCGCAAGGTAAAGGGCACCCTTCACTGGGTATCAGCATCCCACGCCACTCCCATTACCGTTCGTCTCTACGATCATCTTTTCACTCAGGATGATCCAGACAATGTTCCTGATGGTCAATCCTTCATTGACACCATTAACCCTGCCTCGCTTGTAACCGTTTCCGCCTTGAGCGACCCCACAGTCGCTGCTCTGAAACCTGGCGAGACTGTGCAGTTTGAGCGGCTGGGTTATTTTTGCGCCGATGCGGATTCCACCCCGGAAGATACTGTTTTCAATCGCACAGCCACCCTTAAAGATACTTGGGCAAAGATGGAGAAGCGGTGATTTACCAAGGAGCGTTGCCCCTTGGAACTTTGGCAGGGGAAATGATTTCCCCTGCACCTCTCCCCCGAAATTCTTTCCTCCCAAAGAGAGATACGTATGACTCCAAACCCATCCTCTCCCGGCGGACAGTCCGATCTTTTCGCCGATAATGCCGTGCGCGAGCCGCGTCGTTACCAAGTGTTGCTTCACAACGACAACTACACTACGATGGAGTTTGTGGTGGAAGTGCTCACCGGTATTTTTCATCGTACCACTGAGGAGGCAATGGCCATTACTCTTGCCATTCACGAAAAAGGTCTTGGTGTGTGTGGCGTATACACAGAAGAAGTCGCAGAAACTAAGGTAGTTCAAGTACATGACAAAGCGCGTCGAGCCGGTTTTCCCTTGCGTTGCAGTATGGAGGAAGAATAACCATGCTTGATAAAGCCCTTGAGCAGGCCTTTACCTTTGCCGTAGAAGAGGCCCAGAGCAGAAAACATGAATATTTCACCCTTGAGCACTTGCTGTGGGGCATCATTAAAGAGCCCAGTGGTCAAGCTCTCCTTGGGGCTATGGGAATAAACCTCGCGGTAATACGCCGTAATCTTGAAAAGTTTTTTATAGAGAACATTACAGAACTACACCCAGGTAAAGGTGAAATTATTCAAACGCTTGCCTTGCAGCGTGTAATGCAGCGTGCGTTACGGCAAATGCACTCATCCGGACGCGAGCAGGCCGGCATAGGCGATGTCCTTGCAAGCATACTGGAAGAAGAAAGCTCCTACGCAGCGCATTACCTTCTTGCGCAGGGAGTTGCTCGCCTTGATATACTGGAGCATATCTCCGCTGATGTGCCCGGTGTAGAAAGCGAAAAAGAACCACACGATGAGGAAAATACGACCGCCACAAAGGCTCTACGCAAATATACGATTGATATTACGAAAAAAGCCTTTGAGGGAGTCCTCGATCCGCTCATTGGCCGCACTCATGAGCTGGAACGGGCCATTCAAATTTTAAGCCGCCGCAGAAAGAACAACCCTCTCTTTGTGGGTGAGCCGGGTGTTGGCAAAACAGCTCTTGCTGAAGGTCTTGCTTTACGCATCGCCAATAAGCAAGTTCCTGAAGAATTTTACGAAACTCAAATTTTCTCCCTCGACCTGGGGGGCATGATGGCAGGGGCCAAGTATCGCGGTGATTTTGAAGGAAGACTTAAAGCGGTACTTAAAGCTTTGTCACATATCCCCAATTCTATTCTTTTTATTGATGAAATTCACACTATTGTAGGTGCCGGTTCTGTGGGAGGCGGCGCGCTTGACGCTTCCAACATACTCAAGCCCGCCCTTGGCTCAGGAACCTTACGCTGCATCGGCTCAACAACCCATGAAGAACTGCGCAACCACTTTGAAAAGGACAAGGCTCTGGCCCGACGTTTTCAAAAAATAGATGTTCTGGAACCTTCGCAAGAAGAATGCCTTGCCATTTTGCACGGCCTGAAATCACATTACGAATCTTATCATAACGTGCGCTTTACCACGGCTGCCCTAGAGGCCGCAGTGGCCCTTTCCATTCGCTATCTTCCCGATGCGCGGCTACCCGACAAGGCCATTGACCTCATTGACGAAGCCGCTGCGTACAGACGCCTTAGACTTGTCAAAACCGATGCAGAACCAGACTCCCCCACAAAAAAATCAAGCGCTGGAAATAAAAAAAAGCCCTTGTCGGTAGGCGTAGCGGATATTGAGCAGGTTGTGGAAAGTATGGCCCGCATTCCTTCTGTTAAAGCAACCACCTCAGACAAACAGGCTTTACGCCACCTTGCTCGCGATCTTGGCCGCGTGGTCTATGGGCAGCCTGATGCTGTTGCCGGTATTACGAAAGCTATTTTACGGGCCAGGGCCGGATTTTTACGAGAAGGCCGTCCCCAGGGCGCTTTTTTGTTCTACGGGCCAACAGGCGTTGGCAAAACAGAGCTTGCCCGTCAGCTCGCAGCCTCCCTCAATGTGACTTTTTTGCGCTACGACATGTCGGAATACATGGAAAAACATGCTGTCTCCCGTCTTATCGGAGCTCCTCCGGGTTATGTAGGCTTTGAACAGGGCGGCCTGTTAACCGAGGCCATTCGTAAATCTCCTCATGCCGTTCTTCTGCTTGACGAAATGGAAAAGGCACACCCGGACATTTTCAATATCCTCTTACAGGTTATGGACTATGGAACCTTGACAGACAATACGGGCCGTAAGGCGGATTTCAGCAACATCATCATCATTATGACCACCAATGCCGGAGCCTTTGAAATGGCCACTCGTCATATCGGTTTTGGTGTTCCAACCCTTGGTGATGGCGCGGAAAAGGCCAAAAATGCCCTGGATCGTCTTTTTGCGCCGGAATTTCGCAACAGATTAGATGCCATGATACCCTTTAATAATCTTTCAGCCGATATTATGGAGCGCATTGTAGAAAAGTTCATGCTGCGTCTCAGCAGCAGCCTTGGAGAAAAAAATATTACCATCAAGCTCTCCCCCAAGGCTCTGGAATACCTTGCCAAAGCCGGACACGATCCGGCCTTTGGCGCACGCCCTCTTGCTCGCGTTATGCGTGAAGAACTGGAAGACCCCCTGGCAGAAGAAATGCTCTTCGGTAAACTAACCGCAGGCGGTCAGGTGCTGGTGGATGCAACGCAAAGAAAAGAGACAGCAGAGGCTGTGGCTACACTTGCGGCTACAAAACAAAAAAATGGAGCGAAACAACCGGGAACACCACAGGCGGCGAGAAAAAGACCCCCTTCACCCCTGGTCTTCACCTATGAAAAGTCGCCATTATCCAGCACCACAAGCTCCACACAGAAAAAAAATACAAGAAAAATGACAGCACAAGAATAGACATACCCGCAATATAAGCGTATTATTCAATAAGTATTATATGTATACGTCTAAATTATTATCACCTTACAACGCATTGTTCATGCAGGATCCACTATGACCATACGCACGCGGATATTACTTTCCGTTATCTTTGCTGTTGTCCTTTCTATTATGGGCATTACCGCCATGGTTTCCCATGAAATGAACAAAGCATTTATCAACAATTTCACTTCAAACAGCAAGGCTCAGCTTTCTCGCATGGAAGCCTTTGTGGACAATTTTTTTGCCAATGCCATTTCCAGTGTTGATCTGCTATTGGTGTCACCAACCATTCGAGAAAATATTGATTCTCCCACCTCATATGCAAACACAACTGAAAAAGTAAAGACTATTGGTGCATCCCTCCCCCCACAGGAAAAAGCCATTTTTGATGAGCTCACCAACCTGACAAAAACCTTTCCGTCATACACCCTTGCGTATGTTGGCACTGCCAAAACCGGTTTTACCCAGGCCCCCGATGACAGTTTGGGCAGCGGCTATAATCCTGTTAGCAGACCCTGGTACACAGATGCTGTCAAGGCTGGTAAAACCCTTGTAACCGAGGCCTATCTTTCAGATTCGGGAGAAGCTGTCTGTACTATTGCTGGGCCCATCCCGGCGGCTTCCGGCGCTGGTTATGCTGGCGTTGTCGGCATTGACATCAGCTTAAGCACCCTTACGCAAGAAACAGGCAATGTTACCGTTGGTAATACTGGTTACGTCCTCATGCTGGATGCCATAGGCCAAATTATCAGCGATCCGCGCAACTCCGGTGCAAATATCCCGGAAAACAAGCGTTGGCTTGGTAAGGTTGTTACCGACCTTCCCACAGACGCCTCCAAAGCCCTCACCTCCCTCCTTACACTCAAGCAAGGGGTTTCAGAAGTAACCTTCAACGACAAAACCTGGCTCGCCGGCATAAAAACCACCAAAGGCGGCTGGGCTCTCATCATGCTCCAGGAGCGCTCTGAGGTTTTTGCAGATGCTATGCAGGTTACTTTAAGTGTTCTTGGCGTGGGTGTTCTTATTGTCATTGCCATGATAATCTTGGCCTACGCCCTTGCCCGCTCCATTGCTACTCCTGTCAGCATCCTTGCGGAAGCTTCACAAGCCGTTGCCAATGGCAATCTTCAAGCAATACCAGAAGGCGAAGCCCCCTTTGCGGGTGAATTGGGTATTTTGCATAAAAGCCTCAAGCGCATGGTTTCAACCCTGGCAGAGCTTATTGCCACAGCCAACAGCAAAATGCGTGAGGCAGAAAATGCACTTGAGCTCTCCAAATCTTCCATGCGTCAGGCAGAAGAGGCAAAAGCACTTGCGGAAAAAGCCCGCCATGAAGGTATTTTACACACTGCGGAGCAGCTTGGTTCTGTCATTGAGCAGTTGGCTACCACAGCAAAAAACCTTACCCGCGAAACACAGCAAATGGAAAAACGGGCGCAGGAACAGCATATCCGCGTGGGCAATACGGTAAACGCCATTTCCCACATGAGCGCAACTGTTTCCGATGTTGCCGGCAGCACCTCTCGCACAGGCAAACTTGCAGAGGAAGCCCGTACCAACGCAGGTATAGGCAAAGCGCTTGTGGTTAATCTGGTTACAAGCATGGGACAAATTGAACAACAGAGTCTTGCCATGCGTGATAGTCTGGTAGAGCTTGGCACTAAAGCTGGCAGCATTGGTGAGATTATGGGTGTTATCAATGACATTGCGGATCAAACCAATCTCCTCGCTCTCAACGCTGCCATTGAAGCAGCACGCGCCGGAGACGCCGGACGCGGTTTTGCCGTTGTTGCTGACGAGGTACGAAAACTGGCAGAAAAAACCGTGGAAGCCACCAAGCAGGTCGGCGCGTCCATTACCAGCATTCAGCAAGGCACTTCCGCCAACGTACAAGCCATGCAAGAAGCCGCCGCCTTTGTAAGCGCCTCAACAGAAGTTGCCCAAAAGGCCGGTGGAGCCCTTGCCGACATTGAAGATCGCGTTGTAAAAACAGCCAACGAAATCACATCCATAACACGAGCAAGTGAAGAGCAATCCACCACCACTCAGGAAATGAACCGCAGCACAGATGAAATGAGCCGCATCACCAGCGAAGTGGCCGACGGCTCGCAACGAGCATCTCAAGCTGTACGCGAACTTGCAAACCTCTCGCAAACCCTCACTCAAATAGTGACAAACTTGCGCAAAGGGTAGTTGCCGAAGAGGTTAATAAAAGATACAGATATACCTCCGGTGGGTGTAGAAAAAGATATGCCTCCGGCGGCCAAAGGGATTGAATCCCTTTGGAAACCCCAATAGTTACTGCAAAAGTTATCAAAACCTTGGGGGGATTTATCTCCCCAAGATACGTTTAGACAGAACAAAAAGCGGAAATACCCATGAAATCAAAGCACTTTCTCTCCTGTGGCAAAGCAATGGCACAATTGTTTGCACTGCTCTGTTTATTTCCCTCCCTTGCTTGTGCTGCAAGTATTGTCAGTGCCATGCAAAAAAAATACGAAGGAATAACCAGCATGACAGCAGACTTTACCCAGGTTCTGCTCCACAAAGATACCAAGACTCAAGAACATCGCACAGGCACCCTTACCTTCAAAAAGCCCTTGCTGGTTCGCTGGGAAAGCGCTGCCCCCACTCCGGAGCTTTTAGTGGTAACAGCTAAAGAAATCTGGAACGCCTTTCCTGATGAAGAAATAGTTTACAAATATCCTCTCACTTCAGTACAAGATTCCCGCAGCATTGTGCAGGTAATGACCGGGCAAGCACGGCTTGACAAGGACTTTGTCATTGAAAAAGAAAGCACTGAAGATGGCCTTGTCAAACTTGAGCTCTACCCAAAAGAACCCCTGCCTGCTCTTGTGGAAGCTGTTTTGTGGATAGATCCACAGACGCTGCTCATAAAAAAAATGCGTATTTACGACTTCTATAGCAACGAAAATGAAATAACATTTTCACAGCAACGTCCAGGCGCAACTATCCCCACCTCCACTTTTACCTATGCCCCGGAAAAAGGAATGAAAATAGAAGATTATAGTAAAGGACTCCCCGCAAACGCCCCAGAAAAAGGTAGAAATCCCCTTTTGAAATAGCAACTACTAGAGCAATGTTATTTCGAAATTGCTCGGCAAGCGCAAAGCGAATGTTCGTGTTGCGTGTCGTTATTATCTAATAATTTCTCCGTACATAAAGTGAGATATTCCATGCAATCCTACGCCGCAATTCCTATGATCCCTGGCCCTGTTTCAGTCCACCCCAAAGTGCTTGAGGCTCTTGCGCACGACTATGGCTCTGGCCAAGTGGAAGAAGATTTTTTGCCGCTATACGCCACAACCAGCAAAAAAATCGCAACCCTTATGGGGACTCAAAATGATGTTGTCCTTATGACGGGCGAAGGGATGCTGGCTCTCTGGGGAGCCCTGAAAAGCTGCCTTGCCGCCGGAGACACCATTGTAAGTGTAGGCACAGGGGTTTTTGGCGACGGTATTGGAGAAATGGCAGCATCCTTCGGGTGTACTGTAAAAGCCATCTCACTACCGTATGATACCACCATTGGTATGCACGAAAGCCTGAATCAAATAGAAGAAGCAATCCGCCAATGCCGTCCCAAAATGATTACCGCCGTTCACTGCGAAACACCATCCGGCACTCTTAATCCCTTGGAAGAACTGGGGGCCATAAAAAAACGACTGAACGTTCCCCTCTTCTATGTAGATGCTGTATCCTCCGTAGGAGGTGCCCCCGTGCAAGCAGACGCATGGAATGTGGACCTCCTTCTTGCCGGGTCACAAAAATGTCTTTCCGCACCACCGTCCATGAGCATGATCGGTGTCAGCCCCACAGCCTGGGATATCATGGCCCAGCGGAATTATCAGGGTTACGATGCTATTCTGCCTTTTCGTACAGTGCAACAAGACAAAAGGTGCCCATATACCCCCTACTGGCACGGCGTTGCCGCCCTGGACGCTGCTGCGGACGTACTCCTCACCGAAGGACTGCAAAATGTCTTTGCTCGGCATGAAGCCATAGCGCAGCAATGCCGTACAGGTCTCGCCCGCCTTGGCATAGCCCCCTTCCCGGTAAAAGAGGCCATTCAATCTCCCACCGTCACCGCCGCCATGGTTCCCTCAAACATTCCCTGGAAAGACTGGCAAAAAAAACTGAAACAGCAGGGGCTTATTGTCACCGGAAGCTTCGGCCCCATGGCAAATAAGGTCTTCAGGCTGGGCCATATGGGAACACAGGCCAACCCCGAACTTATGGCAAAAGCCCTCACTGCCATTGAAGCGGCCCTTCACATGGATATCTCATAAAGAATTCGCGTGGGACTCTCGCGATTGCGTAAGTAGATACGCGCAAGCGAACAACATAGCGTACCTTTTTTTCAAAGCCTACGCAGATTAAAAAAACGAGTTCGTTGCATTATGTAACGAACTCGTTTTTTAGAGGCCATTGCAATGGCCTCTATTTGAGTTCGTCGCACAATACAGCAAATTCAGTTTAGTCTTCCCTTAAAAAGCCTTCCAAAGGCTCTTAAGAGCTAAATGCCACGAGAAGACATAATTTTTATCGAATGATTTCAAAGCAGAAGCTGCTTTGAAATAAAGGCACGCCGCGCTGCTCGCTTGCGGGCGTCTGCTGGCGCATCCGCAGAGGCCATTGTGCAATGGCCTC
>JAVBJS010000057.1:0-18553 GCA_031546885.1 Desulfovibrio sp. | reverse complement strand
CCATGCAGATTAAAGTCGAAGAAATCAGTAAAATCATTGAAGGTCAGATTCAAAACTACGAAAAACGTGTAGAAATGAGCGAAACCGGCACCGTTCTCTATGTGGGTGACGGTATTGCTCGAGTCTACGGCGTAAGCAATGCCATGGCAATGGAGCTCCTTGAGTTTCCAGGCGGCCTTATGGGCATGGTTTTGAACCTTGAAGAAGACAACGTGGGCGTTGCTTTGCTTGGTGACGACACTAACATCAAAGAAGGCGATCCAGTAAAGCGTACCGGGCAGATTTTCTCTGTTCCCGTTGGCGATGCTGTTATGGGTCGCGTGCTTAACCCTCTGGGGCAGCCTATTGACGGACTTGGCCCCCTGGGTGCTACACAGCTTATGCCTGTGGAAATTAAGGCTCCCGGCATTATTGCCCGTAAGAGCGTTCACGAGCCCATGCCCACCGGCATTAAAGCTATTGACGCCATGACACCCATCGGCCGTGGTCAGCGTGAGTTGATCATCGGGGATCGCCAGACCGGCAAAACCGCTGTGTGTATTGACGCTATTCTGGCTCAGAAAAACACAGACATTCACTGCTTCTATGTTGCCATTGGTCAAAAGAAATCCACTGTTGCCCTCGTTGCTGATACGCTTCGGAAATACGGCGCCATGGAATATACAACCATTATCTCCGCAACAGCATCCGAGCCTGCTCCGCTGCAATACATTGCGGCATACTCCGGTTGCGCCATGGCGGAGTTTTATCGTAATAACGGCAAGCACGCTCTGATCATTTATGATGACTTGTCAAAGCAGGCTGTTGCTTATCGCCAGATGTCCCTTCTTCTGCGTCGTCCTCCGGGGCGTGAAGCATTCCCCGGCGACGTTTTTTATCTGCACTCCCGTCTTTTGGAGCGTGCGGCAAAAATGTCTGACAGCCAGGGTGCAGGTTCAATGACAGCTCTGCCCATTATTGAAACACAGGCAGGGGACGTATCTGCATACATTCCCACCAACGTTATTTCCATTACCGACGGCCAGGTATACCTTGAGCCTAACCTGTTCAACGCAGGGGTTCGCCCAGCCATTAACGTGGGACTTTCCGTCTCGCGGGTAGGGGGTGCTGCGCAGGTAAAAGCTATGAAGCAGGTAGCTGGTACTCTTCGTCTTGATCTTGCTCAGTATCGTGAGCTGGCAGCTTTTGCCCAGTTTGGTTCTGACCTTGACAAATCAACTCAGCAAAAATTGAACCGCGGGGCTCGCCTTGTGGAGCTGCTTAAACAGCCTCAATATCAGCCCATGCCGGATTACGAGCAGGTCATTTCCATTTATGCAGCCACCAAGGGCTTTATGGATGAAATTCCTGTGCATGCTGTCAGCGCATTTGAAAAGGGGCTGCTGGATTACATGAACAGTGCGCAATCCGATGTGGTCACTGCCATTAGGGAAAAGAAGGCGCTGGATAAAGATATTGAGGCACGTTTGCAGGCCGCCATTGACGAGTTCAAAAAGGGCTTTAAGGCCTAACAGCGGAGGCGTAAATGGCTTCACTTAAAGACGTTAAAGTCAAGATCGGCGGGGTCAAGAAGACCAAGCAGATCACTAAGGCCATGAACATGGTCGCCTCTGCAAAGCTTCGTGGAGCGCAGCAGCGCATTGAGCGTTTTCGCCCATATGCGTCAAAGTTTTACGATATGCTTGGTGATCTTGCGGGCAAAACCGATGAAGCGGCACATCCGCTTCTGGCTGCCCGTGAACATGTTAAAACCACAGGCATTATTCTTGCGACCTCTGATCGCGGGTTGTGCGGTAGTTTTAACGTAAACATTATTACTGCCGCCCTTCGCCTTGCCAAGGCAAAGCAAGAAGAAGGCAAAGAAGTCAAGTTCTATTGCGTAGGCAAAAAAGGACGCGATGCCGTTCGTTCCAGGGGGCATTCCATTCCCTTTGAAATAACAGGGCAGATGAATGCTTTTGATTTTCAGCTTGCCAACCGGGTGAGCCTTGAAGTTATTAATGCCTTTCTTGCAGGCGAGCTTGACGAAGTTGTCCTCATTTATGGGGAGTTTGCAAGTCTTGCACGGCAACTCCCTGCCACTTTGCAGCTTCTCCCTATCGCTCCAACGGCGGGAGAAGAGTCGCAAGGTGCGGGGAAAGAATATGTATATGAACCGGCGGTTGAGGGCCTTTTGGCCGAGCTTCTGCCCCGCTTTATCAAGGTGCAGGTGTACCGTGGACTTTTAGATACCTCTGCCAGCGAGCATGCAGCCCGTATGACAGCGATGGATAATGCCACGAGAAACTGCGACGACATGACTGCGGCTTTGACGCTTTTGTACAACAAGACCCGTCAGGCTGCCATCACCAAAGACCTTATGGACATCGTGGGCGGCGCAGAGGCGCTCAAAGGCTAACAAGGGAGCATGACCGAAATGAGTGCGAATACTGGAAAAATTGTACAGGTCATCGGCGCTGTTGTGGACGTGGAGTTTCCCTCCGGTAAATTGCCCAACATCCTCAGCGCTCTTGAAATCAAGAACATTAACAATGAAAACGCGCCCGACCTTATTTGTGAAGTGGCGCAACACCTTGGCGACAGCGTTGTACGAACCATCGCTATGGATGCCACGGAAGGTCTGGTTCGCGGCATGGCCGCCGTAGATACAGGTTCCCCTATTCTCGCTCCTGTGGGGCCGGAGTCCCTTGGGCGCATTATGAACGTGGTGGGTCGCCCTGTGGACGAGCTTGGCCCTATTAACAGCAAGAAGCGGTTGCCTATTCACCGTGCTGCTCCTGAGTTCACTGAGCAAAATACCAAGGTTGAACTTTTGGAAACCGGCATTAAGGTGGTTGATTTGCTTATTCCTTTCCCCAAAGGTGGCAAAATGGGCCTCTTTGGTGGTGCAGGGGTGGGCAAGACCGTTATTTTGATGGAAATGATTAACAATATTGCCAAGCAGCACGGCGGCTTATCTGTCTTTGCTGGTGTGGGCGAGCGTACCCGTGAAGGAAACGACTTGTACCATGAGTTCAAAGATGCCGGCATTCTTGAAAAAGCCTCACTTGTCTATGGTCAGATGAACGAGCCTCCAGGAGCCCGTGCCCGCGTGGCCTTGACCGCTCTTACCTGTGCGGAATATTTCCGTGATGAAGAAGGTCAGGACGTGCTCCTCTTCGTTGATAACATATTCCGTTTCACTCAGGCCGGTTCTGAAGTTTCGGCTCTTCTTGGTCGTATGCCTTCTGCTGTGGGTTATCAGCCCACGCTTGGTACAGACCTTGGGGGGTTGCAGGAACGTATTACCTCTACCACCAAGGGGTCTATCACCTCGGTGCAGGCTGTGTATGTTCCCGCTGATGACTTGACCGACCCCGCTCCGGCGACCACCTTCTCGCACCTGGACGGCACCCTTGTGCTTTCCCGTCAAATTGCAGAACTCGGCATTTATCCCGCCGTGGATCCGCTTGACTCTACTTCGCGAATCCTTGATCCGCAAGTAGTGGGTGAAGAGCACTATAAAGTGGCCCGTGGTGTACAGCAGATTCTGCAAAAATACAAAGACCTGCAAGATATTATTGCTATTCTTGGTATGGATGAGCTTTCCGATGAAGACAAGCTGGTGGTTGGGCGTGCCCGTCGTATTCAGCGTTTTCTCTCTCAGCCCTTCCACGTTGCAGAAGTCTTTACAGGCACTCCTGGACAATATGTTAAGCTTGAAGACACCATTAAGGCCTTTAGCGCCATTTTGGACGGCACTTACGACCATATGAGTGAAGCTGACTTTTATATGGTCGGCCCCATTGAAATGGTTGAAGAAAAGTACAAGAAGCGCGTGGGTCAATAAGGAGGGATCATGGCATCACTCCAACTGGAAATTGTTACTCCCGATCAACTGGTGCTTAAAACTCAGGTTGATTATGTGGGAGCACCCGGTTTGCAAGGCGCTTTCGGTATTCTGCCTGGGCACATTCCCTTTCTCTCAGCCCTTACCATTGGTGGGTTGTATTATGAAGTGGATGGCAAAACACGGTATGTGTTTATTTCAGGTGGATTTGCGGAAGTTTCCGATAACAAAGTAACCATTCTGGCTGAAAGTGCAGAAGCTGCTGAATCTATTGATTTTGCTAGAGCAGAATATGCGCGTAAGCGAGCTGAAGACCGCCTTGCGGAAGTAGCACGGAATGAACGTATTGATAGCGCTAGAGCACAGATAGCCCTGCAACGTGCTGTGTGTCGTCTCTCTATGAAGACACATTGCAGCTAGCACGGTACTCTTAAAAATACAAAAGGCCCTTGGAGAGAAATCTCGCAGGGGCCTTTTGCGTGAGAAATACTGATTTTTTAGGGACTGGGGATGACGAAATACGCGGGCCGCCGCATATTCAATAAAATCAGTGGTGCAGTAGTTTCAATCAACCAGAGCATTTTAAACTGGAAAAGGGTTGTGACAGCGCACAAGGGCAGAAGCATCTTCAGGGGTAGACATAAGTTGGGGCAATGTATCATGGCAGCAGGCGAGGCACCGGGGGCAGCGTGGGGCAAAGGGGCAGCCCTTTTCCGGTAACACCCCGCGTTGCTGGCCCGCAAAGGGCTGCGTCCCTGAAGGGGTTCCTTCCGTTGCTGGCAGGCCGGAGTTGGAGTCTAGGAGAGGATGCTGAGGCAAGCCGGAGGCATCTGGGCTGGACGCATGAGATATATTAGCGCCGGGAATAGCAGGGGCGGGCGAACTGGAGACATTTTCAGCAAGGGGACTGTATCCTCTGGGAACCCCTTCGCCAGGGGCAAGGCAGGCGCTGCTTGCTTTTTTCCCGCGGATAGTTGGGACTGACTCCAGCAAGAGGTGCGTGTAAGGATGCCGTGCTGTAGTGAAAAGTGTGGCTGTGTCTGCTTCTTCCACAATAAATCCGGCATACATAACTGCAACGCGGTCGCTCATGTGTCGCACCACCGCAAGATCGTGTGAGATAAGCAAATAGGTCAGGGTGAGCTGTTCCTGCAGCTCAGCAAGAAGGTTGAGCACTTGGGCTTGAACTGAAGAGTCAAGGGACGAGGTGGGCTCATCACACACCACAAAGGAAGGATGCGTAACAAGTGCGCGGGCAATGGCTATGCGTTGACGCTGTCCCCCGGAAAATTCGTGGGGATATCGCCTGAGGTGTTCTCTGCCAAGCCCTACGCGCTCCAGTAGAGCAACAGTTGCGGCTTCGCGTTCCTGTGCGCTTGCGGATGTGCAGAGTAGCGGCTCCGCAACGCTTTCTCCTATCCGCATACGCGGGTTCAAGGAAGAAAAGGGATCTTGAAAGATCATCTGAATTTTCTGGCAAAGGGCAGTGCGATTCTTGGCAGTGTGTCCCTCTTGGGAAGGATGAAAAAGAGAGTTGCCTTCAAAGAGAACATCACCACTGGTGGGAGTGAGAAGGCGGACAGCCATACGAGCCAGCGTGGACTTGCCACAGCCGGATTCTCCCACCAGGGCCAGGGTTTTTCCTGCATAAAAGCGAAGGTTTACCTGATTGACAGCAAAGATTTCGCGCTTGGCGCCAAAAAAACCTGTCTTTTGGGTAAAACTTCGGCTTAATTCGGAAAATTCACATACAGGCTGCATGGCTATCCTTGACGCATTTACAGTTTTTTCACGAGTTCATCCACAAGCCCTGGAATGGTATAGTCTTCAGGCTGAATGTGGCAGGTGAACCCCATGTTTTCAAGGGTTTTTGCTGTGATGGGCCCTATGCAAGCCAATTTCACCTTGGGGTAGCGGCGCATGATTTCCGCAGGAACAAGTGAGAAAAAGTTTTCCACAGTGGAAGAGGAGCCAAAGGTAATGCAATGCACTTCCCCGCTTTCCAGTTTTTCCAGCACTTCTTCTTTACGGGCCTGTGAGGGTATAGTGGTATACATGGGCTGAATGGTAACGGCGGCTCCGGCCTTGACAAGAGCCAGCGGCAAAACATCTCTGGCCTGCGCGGCGCGGGGCAGTAATACTTTCATATCTTTCATACCATTTGGGCCGCACAGGGCAATGAGCCCCTCTGCAACACTTTCCGCAACAAATTTGGGAGGAATAAAGTCCGGCGTTATGCCTCGCTCCCGTAAAGCATCGGCAGTAGCTGGGCCAATGGCTGCAATTTTTGAATGCGTAAGTCCCCGTGAATCACGCCCGCATGCAGCAAGCTGTTCCCAAAAATACTTTACACCGTTTACAGAAGTAAAAATAATCCATTGGTATTGCTTCAGATCATGCCTGATTATATTTTGAATAACAGAGTAATCCGCGAGGGGGACAATATCAATGGTTGGAAACTGAATAACATTCGCGCCCTTTTCTCGCAGCAGAGCGGCACTGTCGCTGGCCTGTTCGCGTGCGCGTGTAACAATAACCCCCTTGCCCAAAAGGGGAAGCTGCTCAAACCAGTTCAGCTCTTTATGCAGAGAGACCACTCCGCCAATGACAATAAGGGAAGGCGCTGAAAAGTCATGGAGCTTGGCGTCTTTCGGCAGGTTACCAAGGGTGGAGACAAGGCTGCGGTGTCTGGCAGTTGTTCCCCAGCGCACGAGGGCTGCGGGAGTGTCTGCCTTCATCCCGGCAGTGATAAGCTTTTGGGAAATGTCGGGCAAATTTTTCATTCCCATATAAAAAACAAGCGTACTTGCGCTTTCGGCAAGGGCTTTCCAGTTGTGGGCAGTGTCTGGTTTGGTGGGGTCTTCATGCCCGGTGGCAAAGCAGACAGAGGAAGAGTGTGCGCGATGAGTAAGCGGTATGCCCGCATAGGCAGGCCCGGCAATGCCGCTGGTAACACCGGGAACTACTTCAAAAGGAACGCCTGCGGCAAGGAGTTCTTCCGCTTCTTCACCGCCGCGGCCGAACATGTAGGGATCGCCGCCTTTTAACCGGGCAACCACCTTGCCTTCTTTCGCTTTGTCGATAATAAGCTGGTTGATACCGTCTTGGGAAAGGGTGTGGTCGCCGCCCTTTTTGCCAACGTAAATGCGTTCCGCATTTAC
Source organism: Desulfovibrio sp. (assembly GCA_031546885.1). Taxonomy (GTDB): domain Bacteria; phylum Desulfobacterota; class Desulfovibrionia; order Desulfovibrionales; family Desulfovibrionaceae; genus Frigididesulfovibrio. The sequence continues at coordinate 11,563 of JAVBJS010000057.1, read as the reverse complement.
CCGTGCGAAGCGAAGGAGCTCACTGTTGGCGAGATAATCATAAACAACAACATCCGCCTTGCTTAAAATATCTTTGCCTTTGAGAGTGAAGAGGCCGGGATCACCAGGGCCTGCACCTATAAGATATACTTTCATTATGTTCTCGTGTGTTGGAGTAGGGGCGCCTTATACCGCATGTAGGCGCGTTGCACAATCGGTTTCTCATGAATGTTGCATTTTGCAATGCCTTTGGGTATACTACCTAATCCTTTTCAAATTTTCTCTCCAGAAAGGCAAGTGCTTCTGAAGCGACTATTTGTTCTGTGCGCTTTACGCTGGAATTTGTGGCAGTAAAGCTTGTCTTATCAGGTAGTTCCAAGCGTACTGTGAACATTTTTTGATGTTCCGGGCCATCGCTTCCAAGCAGGGTATACAATGGGCGTTCTTTAAAATGCTGCTGGGAAACTTCTTGCAGGAAACTTTTTGGATCTTTTATTTTCTTTTTTTCTTCCGGTTCAGGCCACAATGGCGCAAAGAGGGTTGCGACAACTTTTTGGGCAGCTTTAATGCCGCCATCAAGAAAAACTGCGCCAAGAACAGCTTCAAAGGCATCGCTGAGCAAGGAAGCTCTTCCTCTTCCACCTTGGCTTTCCTCACCTTTGCCAAGAATAAGAATTTCGTGTAGAAACAGTTGCTTGGCAATTTTTGCCAGTGTATCCTGATTGACCAGCTTTGAACGCATGGCAGTGAGTTGGCCCTCGCGGGTAGTGGGAAATCGCTGAAAAAGCTCCGCTGAAATGCATAGCTCAAGCACGGCATCGCCCAAAAACTCCAACCGTTCGTTATGCTCACCGCCTTCCTGCCGCTCGTTGGCGGCCGAACTGTGGGTGAGTGCGGTTTCAAGCAACTTGACTTGCTGAAACTCATAGGGAATATATTGCTGTAGGCGCTTACTCATTATTAGTCCTTTTCTCGTAGAGAGTCATATGCCCCTGCATCCTCACATTACCTCGCTTTTTACGCCACAAAGTATTGCTGTGGTTGGCGCATCGCATGCTGCTGGAAAAATTGGCAATATTATTTTGGATAACCTCATACGGGCAGGTTTTTCCGGAAAAATTTTCCCCGTCAACCCCGCTGGGGGGAGCATACTCGGTCTGCCGGTCTTGTGCAACCTCGCTCAAATACCTGCGCCTCTCGACTTGGCGGTATTGAGCATTCCTGCAGAAAAGATTCCTGTCGCCATGCGCGAGCTTGCTACTATTCCCACTCGTGCGGCCATTATAATAAGTGCGGGATTCAAGGAAACAGGCAAGGCGGGCGCAGCTCTTGAAAGGGAAATTTACGAGATAGCCAGACAGCATAATATTGCTGTGCTTGGCCCCAATTGCCTTGGTCTTGCCAATACAACGCACAGGCTCAACCTGACCTTCACCGAGGGTGCTCCCCTTGTGGGCAATATTGGGTTCTTTTCCCAGTCGGGCGCCTTTTGCGCCGCCATGTATGATTGGGCACGGCAGCAAAATATCGGCTTTTCTTCCTTTGTCAGTCTTGGCAATAAAGTTATTGTTGATGAATCTGATATTCTTGCCTATCTGGCGGATGATCCTGCTACAAAAGTTATTGTCGGTTATCTTGAAAGTGTGGAGTGCGGGCAGCGATTTTTACGCATGGCGCAGCGCGCAACTCGCCAAAAGCCTGTTATCCTTCTCAAGGCGGGGCGCACTGCTGCCGGTGCGCGGGCAGCTTCTTCACACACGGGCGCTCTGGCAGGAGCGGATTTGGCTTATGAAGCGGCTTTTAAGCAAACCGGCATTATCCGCGTAGGGAATATGGAAGACCTTTTTGGCATAGCCCAGGGATTTGCCAGTCAACCGTTACCGGGCGGCCCCGGCATTGCTATTGTAACGAATGCTGGCGGCCCTGGTATTGTGGCAACAGATGCAAGTGAAGAAGCTGGCTTGACCCTTGCGCGCCTTTCCAGCCAGACCATAGCCGCGCTCAAGGAAATTCTCCCACCCTTTGCCGCTCTCTATAATCCAGTGGATGTTATTGGAGATTCCAAGGAAGACGCCATTGCTGCGGCTGTTAATATTGTTTTGCAAGATCCCTCCGTGCATTCGCTTTTACTGCTGGCTGGTTCAACAGCCCGCACCTGCACAACGGCTATTGCCTCCCGCGTCACTTCCACTATTAATACCTTGGGTAAGCCAGTTTTTACTTGTTTGCTGGGCGGCGAAAGCGTGGAACAGGGACGTCGTATTTTTGTGGATGCGGGTATTCCCTGTTATCCTTTCCCAGAGCCTGCCATCAGGGCCATTGCCACCATGTACCGGCAAAGCCAGTGGAAAGACAATCCCATGCCAGTTGAAATAGCTTATCGGCGCGACCTTTCCCGTGCTCGTGTGGCTATTGCCACAGCCCGTGCGGAAAACTGCCTGGAGATGGTAGAGTTTCAAGCGCAGGGTCTTTTGAAAGCGTATGAACTTCCTGTGCTTGAGGCGCGGCTGGCGCGTACCAGCGACGAGGCTGTTAGTATTGCCAAGCAGCTTGGCGGAAATGTGGCTCTTAAAATTGCCTCTCCCCAGATTTCGCATAAAACCGATGTGCAGGGTGTGGTGCTGAACCTTGATTCGCCGGAAAAAATTCGTGAATCTTTTCAGGATATTACCAGTCGAGCCTTGCGTCTTTGCAAGGGGGCGTACATTGCCGGCTGTCTTGTGCAGACTATGGCTCCCAAGCATTCTCGCGAAATTATCATTGGATTCAAGCGCGACGCCCGTTTTGGCCCCATGGTTATTTTTGGTCTTGGCGGTATTCATGTTGAGACCTTTAAAGATATTTCCTGTCGTCTTGCTCCCCTCTCTTTGAGTGATGTGCATGATATGATTCGGGAAATAAAGGCTTTCCCCATCCTTGCCGGGCTTCGTGGTGAAGCGCCTGTGAAGTTCACAGCCATTGAGGATATTTTGTTTATTATGTCGCAGATGGCCCTTGATTTTCCTGAAATTCAGGAAGCAGAGTGCAACCCTGTGCTGGCTTATGAGAATGGCGCGTTTGTTGCTGATATGCGCGTTTTGCTCACTCCGCTCAGCCAACCTGCCGGAGCTGCGCCTGAAACTTCTGCTCATAAATACGATGAGGGACAGGGGGAGGGAACCCCCAAGGAATTGAAAGAGTGATGCGCCAGTTGACTGTTCAGTGAAGCTCGTTTGATATGGTAGGCTGCCTTGTACCGACGTACACGCCACCTTGAGCTTCCCTTCACAGAGCCTGCGCCTCCGACTCCAGCTTTTCTTTTTCCTTATCCATAATTCATAGGGCATAAGGACAGGAAAAAATAGAAATCACTTGCCAATAAAACTGAAAAACGATGAAAGCAGGTTAGTATTGGTGAAATATTTGGATTAATCGTCCCTTTACGTGCTTTTAAGGAGACTCTCATATGACGCGAGGACTATATATTACCTCAACCCGTCCGTATTCCGGCAAGACAATGCTTAGCATGGGTCTTGCCATGCGTTTGCAAACAGAAGGGTTTTCCGTTGGGTATATGAAGCCGGTAGGAGGTATGCCTACGGAGAAAAATGGTGTGCCGGGTGACGAAGATGCGTTTTTTATGCAGGAAGTTCTGGGGTTGAATGCGCCCTCAAATCTTGTAACGCCGGTTCTTGTGACGCAGGATTTCAAAATGCGGGCTTTTAATGGCCAGGCGGAAAATAGCCTGCCGTTGATACGCGATGCCTATGCAACCCTCGCTGCCGACAAAGATCTGATGATTGTTGGTGGCTCAGGCCATATTCTTACCGGGAAATATTGCCAGCTTGACGGACTTCGCATTGCACGCGAGCTTGGTTTGCACGTCATTATTGTTGACAGGCTGGATCATGAGCTTAATTACGATTTACTGCTCAGCATGAAGGAAATTCTTGGTGATCTTCTGCTTGGTGTGGTGCTGAACGACATTCCCTCCACCTTCATGACAGAGATCACAAGTGTTATTCGACCCTTTCTTGAGCGCAATCAGGTTGCGGTATTGGGCATTATCCCCCGTGATCCTCTTATGGGATCCATTCGTGCCCACGAGTTGGCCGACCGCCTGGGCGGGCGTCTTGTGGCGGCTCAGGATCGAGCTAACGGCATGGTGGAAAATTTTCTTATTGGCACCATGCAGGTGGAAAACTTCATGACATATTTTCGTAAGCAAAAAAACTCCGCTGTTATTGTGGGGGGCGACAGGGCCGATGTGCAGCTTGTAGCCATCGAGGGCGATTGTCCCTGTCTTGTTCTCACGGGCAACCTTTTTCCCAATGACATTATTCTTTCACGGGCAGATACCTTGAATGTGCCTATTATTATGGTGCGGGACGATACATATTCCATTGCAAAAAAGATGGAAGCCATTCTTAATCGTCACAAGATGCGTGATATTATCAAGATTAGGCAGGGAGCGCAGCTCGTGAGTGCGAATCTTGACTTTGACGCCATTCGCACCTGTCTTGTGTAGTTTCTTGAAATTCTCGTGAATTCTGTAACCACTCCTCCTCCTTTTCGTACTGTGTTGCCCTGGGTGGGCCTTACCTCTTTTATCTTTTTATTAACCTACCTGGACAGGGCTATGTTTGGGCCTCTTCTGCCCTCTCTTGAGGCGGAATTTCAGATAGGACATGCTCAGTCAACAAGCTATCTGCTCTTTATGTCCGTTGGCTATGCGTTAAGTACTCTGCTGTCGGGATTTACCGTTTCGCAAGTCTCGCCCAAGCTTATGGTAAGCGCATCCGTATTTTTATGCGGCGTTACTCTGCTTGGGATTAGTCAGGTGCAAAATTCCACTTCCCTCGCCCTTCTGCTCTTTGTTCTTGGGATTACAGCGGGCCATTATTTTAATGGTGGCTTGAGCACCATGCGGAACCTCGTTCCCCCGCAGCAATGGAGTACAGCCATTGCCGTACATGAGCTTGGGCCCAATCTCAGTTTTGTTTTCGGCCCTATTCTGGGAGCGTTGGCGGAGGGTTGGTTGGGTTGGCGGGGCGTTACCATGAGCATGGGAATTTTTTCCATGCTGGCTGGTCTTGTCTTTTTTTGTTTTGCTCGTGGAGGCGGCACTGTTGCTCCGCCGTTTTCTCTGCATGGAATACGCAATATCATTTTCTCACCAAAACTATGGTTATTCACATGGCTCATGGCCTTGAGCATTGCCGGAGAATTTGCGCCCTACAGTGTTCTTTCCCTGCATCTTATGGAAGACAGGCATTTATCCGCTGAAGTAAGCGCTTTGTTACTTTCCACAAGCCGTATTGCAGCGCCCTTTGCCGTGCTTGGTGGCGGCTGGGTGACTGTGCGCCTTGGAATGAAGCGTACCCTCATTTTCTGTTTCAGCTTTTATGCCCTTGGCATGATGCTCATGGCAAGCCCCTGGCTACCGGTTGCGATTGCGGGCATGTTTATTCAGCCTGTATCTACGGCGATGGCTTTTCCACCCGTCTTTACCTATCTGGCCACCTCTTTTCCCGCAGAAAAGCAGCCCTTGTTGCTCGCGCTTGGTATGCCTATGGCCTCCTTCGTTGGCATGGGGGTTATGTCGTCCCTACTGGGATTCTGGGGTGAACATTTTTCCTTTCAGGCAGGATTCTTTATCATGGGGTGTCTGGTTGCTGCGAGTTTGCCTTTGTTGTGCTGGAGAAAGTAGTTTGTCGAGACAGGCAGTAGTACATGAAGCACTGGGGGAGGAAGTCCATCCCTCCCCCGATATCTCTTTTTTTTTCCTATTCCATGCCATCCACCAATTTGGGCAGGGCTGCGCACAGCAAGCGGGCCAGGTTGTTACCAGCTTTTCCCGCAATGGCGAGAATTTCTTCTATGGTCGCTTCGTCCATGCAATCCGGCAGGTTCTGATTAGTCAGACAGGAGAGGGCTGAAACGCGCACACCCATATGATGGGCGGCAATGGCCTCGAGTGCGGTGGACATACCCACAGCATCGGCCCCAAGCATTTTGAACATGCGGGTTTCTGCTCTGGTTTCCAGTTGAGGGCCTGCCACGCAGGCGTATGTGCCTTTTTCAATACGCAGGCCAATGCTGAGGGCGGCTTGCTCAAAGGTTTGTATGTGTTCCGGGTCGTATACTCGGCTCATATCGGGAAAACGTAATCCCCAGGAATCTTCGTTGGTGCCGGTGAGGGGACTTTTTCCTGTAAAATTAATGTGATCGTCAATAATCATAAGGGAGCCGGCGGCAAAAAGCGGATTTACCGAACCGGCAGCATTGGTGAGCACCAGGGACTGTATGCCAAGCTCCGCCATAACCCGCACACCCATGCACACCTCATCTGGTTGCCTTCCTTCATAAAGGTGGCAACGACCTTGTTGCAGCAGAACAGGAACGCCAGAAAGATAGCCAGCAAGGAACTGCCCGTGGTGCGATGTAACCGTTGATTGCGGAAAATCCGGCAACCCGGTATAAGGCACAGCGGTGGTGTGCTCCAGCGATTCACCAAGAGAACCAAGTCCGGTTCCGAGCACAAGCCCTACAATAGGGGTAAACCCTTGTGGCAGTAGGTTTTTAAGTGTTTTAGTACAAATCTGGACTTTTTTCAGGTTTTGCATAAAGTGACTTCCTGCTTTGGTACTATGTTCCGCTTGAATCAACGAAACATGACTGTTTTTTATGTTATAAGGAAAGTTTGGTGAGCATACCTACGCATACCGTTCTTGTGGCTAACCGTGGCGAAATAGCCGTTCGTATTGTCCAGGCCTGCAAAAAATTGGGGCTTGATTTTGTGTGCATCTATACCGCGGAGGACATGGCCTCCGGGCATGTTCGCCTTGCCCGTGAGCTTGGCGGCGAAAAAAGCCTGTATAGGGTCTCTTCCTATCATGACGCCAACGAGCTGATGTCTGTGGCGGATGCTTCCGGGTCAACGGCTGTTCATCCCGGTTACGGTTTTTTTGCCGAAGATTATCGCTTTGCCAGGCGGGTGGCCCACAGAGATAATAAGTTAATCTTTATCGGGCCCTCTTGGCGTGTTATCCGCGAACTTGGCGATAAAATCAATACCAAGCGTCTTGCCCGCAGTCTGGGGGTTCCGACGGTACCTGGTTCTGATAAGCCTATCTATGATGAAATGGAAGCGGAAAAAGTAGCTCGATCGTTGTACGATTTTCAGCTCCAGAACGGCATAGAACGCCCTTTGGTGCTGGTAAAGGCGTCGGCTGGCGGTGGGGGCATGGGCATTGAAGAGGTGCATGATATTGACCTTTTCCGCTCTGTGTATCGCCGCATTCGTAACTACGCTGCCCGCCAGTTTAAGGACGAGGGCGTGCTTATAGAACAGCGAATTCGAGACTTTAACCACCTTGAAGTACAGATTCTTGCAGAGCGCGGCGGCGCCAATGTGGTGCATTTTGGAACGCGCAATTGCTCCATTCAAAGTACCGGCCTGCAAAAGCGCGTGGAGGTGGCTCCCGGCTTTGATCCTTCCGCCGTGGACTATAAATTTGACGCTGCCAAGGTGCTGCGCGATATAATAGAACATTCCCTGACTATGGCCCGCGAAGTGAAATATGACAATGTGGGAACCTGGGAATGGATAGTTACCCGCGATGGAAACCCCTATCTTATGGAAGTGAACACCCGAATCCAGGTCGAAAATGGCGTTTCTGCGGCCATTGCGCGAGTGAAAGGGGAAGGTGGCATTGATATTATCGCCGAGCAGATAAGGACTGGCCTTGGCTCGCCCATTGGATATACGCAGAGCGATATATCTTTTGAAGGGGTTGGTATTGAATATCGCATCATAGCGGAATCACCGGAAAATCGCTTCACTCCCTGGGTGGGTCGCATTGAGAAATTTGGGTGGCAGGAAAGCTCCTGGGCCACTATGCACACCCATGTGCCGACAGACATTCCTTATGAGATTCCTACGGAATTTGACCCTAACCTAGCCCTTGGCATTATCTGGGGTAATAATCTTGGTGAGGCCAAAGAGCGGGGCGTTGCCTTTCTGGATAGTCTTGTTCTGCAAGGGGCCAATACCAGCGGCATGAAGCTTCAGTCCAATGTTGCCTTCTTGCGAGCCAAGACCGAACAGATTCTTCTTTTTTAACCATAGTATCCACACCTCTCAGCCACGTTGGAAACCTAATGGAACTAGATAAAAAAATACAGCACCTTACTGAAAGACTTACCTATATCAAGGATATCTTTGGTGGACGGCACAGTGAAAATATTGAGCTTTTGTCTTCAAAAATGGCAGATCTGCGCCGGCGTGAACCCACGCTGAACCAGCGGGAGCGGCGGGCTGCTGTTCTTACAGTGGAAGATCTGTTTGGCTTTGTGGAAAAAAAGCTGGAAACAGAGCTCACGCCCATGGACAAGGTACGCATCGTGCGGCATCCGCAACGTATCTGCCTGCGTGACATTCTTGAAAATGTCTATGATAATTATACAGAAATCGGCAGTAAGGATGAGCATTCCATTGATCCTGCCATGGTCATAGCACGGGCGTATATTACGCGACGACAGGGAAAAAAGACCATCCATCAATCGGTTATGGTTATCGGGCAGGAAAAAGGCCACGGGGAAGAGTTTCGTAACGGCGGCTCTGTAAAGCCCTGGGGTAACGCCAAGGCCCTGCACTATATGAAGGTGGCGGAAACAGAGAATATTCCCGTTCATACCTATGTGTTCACGCCTGGCTCTTTTCCCATTGAAGATACTCCCGGCGCAGCCCAGCAGATAGCAACCAACCTTTTTGAAATGTCCTCGTTGCGCGTGCCTGTTGTGGCAGTTTTTTCCGAAGGAGGTTCAGGCGGTGCGGAAGCCATTGGCCTTGCAGACCGCCGCCTCATGCTTTCTCACGGGTATTATTCCGTTATCTCTCCAGAAGGGGCGGCTGCCATTGAAGGGCGGCTACGCTCCGGTAACAGGGCAACCCCGGAACAGATTGAAGAATGTGCCTCGCAGATGCATATTACCGCCGCAGATAACCTTCGTATGGGGTATATAGACAGGGTGATTGAAGAGCCTGCCTTGGGGGCTCGCCCCTTCCATTACGATTTTTTCCGTGCGTTACGGCAGGAAGTGCTGCGGGCCACGGATGAAGTAATTATAGGCGTGCGTGGCTTTGCTCCTTATCGAACCCTTGCCATACGCAGCCGCCGTAAGCGAGCCTTGCGCGGCATGGACTTTGAAAAGGTATCCATTCGTTGGGGGCTTACCGCCGCTGCTTCTGTACGGCTGATTAACAAGCGGCATCGTAAATATCGGAACCTCTCCTTGCAGGCGGCTTCGGATCGCACCCCATTCGCACGGCGTGTTACGGGCATTTGGCAAGGCTTCGGCTGGGGGTTGTACTCGCACTTTAAATACGATCTTTTGCGCAAGCAGCAGCAAAAAGTTACCCATTTTTGGGATGAGGTAAAAGCGGAGTGCCTCTTTGTGCTGGACAGAATGCTTGCTCCGTGGCGAGTTCTGAAAGAAAAAATAAGTGGCAAACCTCAGCAGCGGGTGAGCGTTGAGACTGCGCGGCAGCTTACTGAACTGTCTGAGTGGGATGATAACCAGGAGCAGCGCGGCGGCAACTGGGTTTATGTGAGCAGCAAAGCCAAGGAAGACAAGGCCATCACCTGTCCCAACAGCAAAACTCACGGTTGTCTTGACTTATGGGCACCGGATTTGTTTGGGGAATTTGCGGGGGTTTGCACCCATTGCGGACACCATTTTCCCATGGAATACCAGTGGTATTTGCACAATGTCTTTGATCAGGGGTCTATTTTTGAGTTTGCTGTGGATGTGGAATCCGGTAATCCGCTCAATATGAAGGGATTTGATCATAAGCTCGCGGAAGCAAAAGAAAAAACAGGCCAGAAAAGCGCTTGTATGGTTTTTGAAGCACGCATCAATAATACAAAAATTGTTGTGGCCATGCTTATGGGAGCCTTTCGTGGGGGTACCGTAGGGGCTGCGGAAGGGGAAAAATTCATTCGCGCTGCTGAAAGAGCCTCGCGCAAGCGGTTTCCTTTTCTGGCTTATGTTCATGGGACGGCAGGTATTCGTATTCAGGAAGGCACCAACGGTGTTATTCAGATGCCGCGCTGCACTATGGCCGTGCGGCGGTACATTGATGACGGGGGTCTTTATCTCGTTCTGTATGATACCAATTCTTACGCGGGCCCTGTTGCCAGCTTCCTCGGCTGTTCGCCTTATCAATTTGGTATTCGTTCCGCCAATGTGGGTTTTGCCGGGCCGGGTGTTATTACCGAAACAACGGGAATGATTATTCCTCCCAATTATCATAATGTGTATAAAGCGTTGGCCCGCGGGCATATTCAAGGCATATGGGACAGACGCGAAGTACGCTTCAATCTGCATCAGGCCTTGCAAACCATGGGCGGCCCTAATTTGTATTACCGATAGCTTAGGAATATATCATGCTCGATATTAGCGCTGTTCTTGAAGAAATAAAAGCCTCTCCCTACAGAGAAGTGGTTATAACTGCTCCTCATACCGGGGTAATTACTTTTCCAGAGGCTCTCGTTGAGGGAGTACCCCTCTCTGGCCCCACCGGCACATGGAAAGAATGCGCCGGCACTCTGCTTGCGCACATTGAACGCGAACGCAACCGCCAAGCCATTACCTGCCCGGAAAAGGGAGAGGCGGCTTTTGTACACCACGAACTGCACAGCACTTTTGTGGAGGCGGGAACGGAGCTTGTGCGTATCCGGCATTTTCTTTCACGTGAGGAGGTGCTTCAGATTATTTTGAAGCGGGCCCTCTCATTGTTTCTTGCTCCTGAGCGGGCAAAATATTATTTTGTTCCGGCTGTGGATATTAAAATCAAGGTTTCCGGCTCCAAGGCCGTTACGGTGCGTGATGGTGAAGAAATTTTCATCATGTCGCGCATGAAGCGGGAAGCGCCTTTGCGGTATGATGGCCCAGAGGGCATTATTTATGCCACGTATTTTAGCCACAACCAGAATATTGATGCTGGGCAGCCCCTTATTGGGGTTTGTCCGCCAGATTTGGTAAGTCAGATAGAAGAGGTCATCGGGCGTGTGCAAACTGAATGGAAAGAGCGGGTTTAACTATGGGCCGCAACCTTTTTGTTCGTGTGAGCGTTGTCACCTATGATGAAAAAGCGGTGCTGCGGGATTGGCCTAAACTTTCCGCTTTGGCTTGGCCAGATGATACCACCGGCAAGGGGCGCTTAAGCGTTTTTGCCAAGGAGCGGCCCAGAGGCGTTCTTGATCTTGTGGGAACTTTGGTGGAGCAGGCTCGCTTTGCAGACCCCCCAGAGCCTTCTTTATCTGCAAAAGATGCTGATCTCTTGGAATCATTACATAAAAACTTGGAAGCGGCTCTGGCGGAGCGTGATGTGCCGACAGCGCACCGCTTGGTGCAAGAGATTGAAGACGCTCTTGATGCCGCAGAGGCAGATTTGCTATTTTAAAAGGAGAGGGGGGGGTGGATAGTATCGGGGGAGGGGGAAAACCCCTGTTGAAAAAATGAGAGGAATTTGGATAGTATCGGGGGAGGGGGAAAACCCCTGTTGAAAAAATGAGAGGAATTTGGATAGTATCGGGGG
>JAVBJS010000158.1:0-10203 GCA_031546885.1 Desulfovibrio sp. | reverse complement strand
AGCGAACAGCGCAGCGTGCCTTTTCTTTTAGCTCCACTGGATAAAAGGGCGTACCATTTTATCCAGCTGAAAAATAAGACATAATTTTCTAATATGCTTTCGCAACCGGAGCGGATTGCGAAAGAAAGGCACGCTGCGCTGCCGCTTGCGGGCGTTTGCTACGCAATCGCCAGAGATCGTTGCATTGTGCAACGATCTCAAGAAAGCGTTGATGAATTCTTATACGTTTTTTTGGGGAGGGGTAAAAGCCCCTCTCAAAAAAACAACCTACAAGCAAAAACTCTCACCCAAATAAACGCGACGAGCCTTAGGGTCATTCACAAGCTCCGCCGGTGTACCGGTTATTATCACTTCACCTTCATGCACAAGGTATGCCCTGTCACAAATGCGCAGCGTTTCACGCACATTGTGGTCTGATATAAGCACTCCTATCCCGTGGTCGCTCAAACCGCGAATGAGCTGCTGAATATCATCCACCGCCAACGGGTCAATGCCTGCAAAAGGCTCATCCAATAAAACGAACTGGGGATCTCGAATAAGGGCGCGGGCAATTTCAAGGCGGCGGCGCTCTCCTCCGGAAAGATACGAAGCCAGGGAGTCACGTAAGTGCGCTATACGGAATTCTTCCAGCAGGCGCTCTGCTTTCAATTTTTGCTCTTTACGCGAAAGGCTTGTGTATTCAAGAATAATGCGCAAATTATCCATCACCGAAAGCTTACGAAAAATAGAGCTTTCCTGAGGCAAATAGGAAAGGCCGTGCCGCGCCCTGTCGTGCAGCGGCCACATGGCCATATTGGCATTGTTTAAAAACACATCCCCGGCGTTGGGCTTGCGAATTCCAATAATCATATAAAAGGTGGTGGTTTTACCAGCGCCGTTTGGCCCCAAAAGACCCACTATTTCGCCTTGGCGTACGTTCAAGGAAACCCCACGCACCACCTCACGATCTCCATAGCTTTTACGAAGCCCGGAAGCTTCAAGCACGGCACCTGTCATTATTTCTTTCCTTTTGACGGGCCAAAGGAAGGAAGCCCACCCTGCTTGTCGCTATTATCTTGGGTTTTAAATATAATATTTGCTCCCCTCAAAATTTCGCTTCTGTTTTCCTGCATATGGTGAATAATTGTCTCGCCTGAAACCCGGCTATCTTTACTAAGCAAGACAGGGGAACCTTCAAAGACTATTTTCTCGCTATCAGCATAGTAGGTTGCTTTTTGGCTGGTACCAGATTTATCCTCGCGCTTCATACGCACATTGCGCTCTGCGACAATTTTATCAATGTCACCGCCTTCCATACCGCCCACAGCGGAATCCCCGGCAGGTTTAGTGCTTTTCTTTAAATACACAGTCATTTTATCCGCCCACAGCTCAAAGTCCGGTCGCTGCACGTATACATTAGAACTAAAAACAGCCGTTTGTTTTTCGGCATCATATTCCACTTTGTCAGCTTTTATATTCGTCGCAATGGTACCCTGCGCCTCGGCGGGTTGAGCTGGAGTCTGCGTGGCATTTTTAGCAACAGGCGTCGCCGTGGCGGGCTCATGAGAAACTGCTTTTTTTGAAGCAACGGGGGAGGCTTTTTTATCAGTATCTTTCTTTGCCATGCCCTCACCGGGAAAAGAACAAAGTAATAGCAAGCAAAAAATAAACAAACGCATTTTCATGAATGTATCCTTACCATAGAGCTATTTCAGATAGCATTCAGCTTATCTTTAAAGGCACAATAACGCAACGGCAGAAGCTTTCATATCACACCAAATTTTACCCGCTCCGCCTACTTCAAGCCAAGGGGCCTGCTAGGCGATAGCAGTACAAAATCTACATCACCAGTTCCCTCAATGACCTGATCGCCCATGCGCCATATGACACTGTGAGCCGTTCCTGAAAATTTGTCACCGGCAAAATTGGCACCTTGTGGAAAAAGCATTGTTCTGGCTGTACCGTTGTAAAGCAGTAAATCCCCGCGAACCGTGCTGTTACCCTGAGTTACCAAAACATTCCCCATAAAACGGAGCTGCTGCGTCTCCTGGTTCACATCACCCTGCTCGGATACCACAAAAAGATCCGGCTTGCCGCTTCCCATGATGTAGGTGAGCTTAGGAGCTGTTATGGCTATTTTTCCATCTTCTTGCCGCATGGTAGCCCACTCCGCTTTCAACCGCCACAGCTCAAGGCCATTCTCTCCCTGAGTCAAGTGCATGGTTTTCATGGCAAGACCAAGGGAGTCTCCCTCACTGGAGGAATTACCTCCCGCAACAACTTCAGAATTTACAGCGCTTTTTTCTTGAGAAAACCACCACAGTGAAGCGCCTGCCACTAAGGAAAGCGCTACTATGGTGAAAAGACTCCTTCTTAGCACGGATGACTCCACGCTGCCAGAACAGCATCGTACTTTCCCTGAGCCATAAGCAAATGGCGAATTACTTCCCGCACAGCGCCTTGCCCGCCTTGAGCTGTGGTAATGTAACTTGCAATATTCTTTACTTCCGGCTGGGCATTGGCAACTGCCAGGGGAAGCCCTACCATTTGCATAACGGAAAGATCCACCCAGTCATCACCAAGGTAGGCAACCTGCTGCCATTCAAGCTGATATTTTTGCCGAATTTCTTCCAAGCAAACACGCTTATCCAAAAAGCCGGCATAATAATCGCAAATGCCTAAATCACTTACTCGCGCAGCAACACAAGAAGATACAAGCCCAGTGATAACAGCTACAACAATGCCTACAGTCTGAGCAATTTTAATACCAAGACCGTCCTGCACGTCAAAGCGCTTCATAACCTGATTTTGCAGATCATAATAAAGGCCGCCATCCGTTAAAACACCGTCTACATCCAGCACAAGCAAGCGTATATCTGTTGCCGCCTGAATGGGAAAAAACAAAGCCCCAAGATCATTGTGCATCAACAATACTCCAAATGGCAGAAAGTTGTTGTAAAAGAGCTGGAAGATCAGATAGATATATACTGTTTGGGCCATCACACAAAGCAGTATCAGGCGTTGGGTGACATTCCATAAAGACAGCGTGAGCCCCAGCCGCCACGGCAGCTCTGGCCAGATGAGGCACCATGCGCCTATCTCCGCCCGAGCAAGCCCCTTGCCCACCAGGCAGTTGCACGGCATGGGTGGCGTCCATCACAACAGGAACGCCAATCTCCTGCATGATAGCAAAGGCACGCATATCAACCACCAAATTATTATAGCCAAACGAGCTGCCGCGTTCTGTAAGAAGCACTCGCGTATTACCGGAATCTGCCAGCTTATCATACACATGACGCATATCCCACGGGGCAAGAAATTGTCCTTTTTTCACATTTATTACGCGCCCGGTGCGGGCCGCTGCCTGTAAAAGTGGGGTCTGCCTGCATAAAAAGGCTGGAATTTGCAGAATATCAACGGCCTGCGCCACAGGCTCCGCCTCTGTCGGGTCGTGAATGTCGGTAACTATGGGCAGCCCCGTTTCTTCACGAATCCGCGCAAGCCACTCCAGCCCAAGGGCCATCCCTGGCCCACGAAATCCATGTATGGAAGTCCGGTTGGCTTTGTGAAAGGAGGCCTTAAAAACCGCAGCCACTCCCACCTCATAAGCGGCCTTACGCACGGCAAAGGCAATATCCCTTGCCATTTCAAAGCTTTCCAGCACACAAGGCCCGGCAATAATAAAGTGATTAGAGCGCAAATGCTGATATAATTCATCGGGTGAAAGCAACGCTGCTGCGAGCATATTTAGTCCTTGAAACAGTGACCTGTCACAGGATAGAGAGTGATTTCATCATTTTTTGAAGATATTGCCACAATCCTCAACTTCCGTTATTTTTTCCGCACCTTGGCAGCTTTAATAAAATCGCGGAAAAGCGGGTGTGGATTCATGGGGTTTGACTTAAATTCCGGGTGGAACTGACACCCCACAAACCAGGGATGATCCCGCAACTCAACTATTTCTACAAGCCCGCCATCAGGCGAAAGCCCACTGAAAATAAGACCAGCCTGATGAAGGGATTCTTTATAGGCGTTGTTAAATTCATACCGATGCCGGTGCCGCTCATGCACAAGGCTGGTGCCATATGCAGCATGGGCAAGGGTTCCTTCCGTGAGCGCACAGGGGTACGCTCCAAGCCGCATGGTTCCTCCCTTATCGGAGGTGCAAGTGCGCTGTACCACACAATCTTTACGGAGATCAAACCACTCTGTCATCAAATAAATTACCTTGTCCGGGGTCATGGTATTAAATTCTTCCGAATTTGCTTTGGCCAGCCCCGCCACATTGCGTGCAAATTCAATAACCGCGCACTGCATGCCAAGACAAATTCCAAAAAAAGGAATCTTATTTTCCCGCGCATAGGTAACTGTGGAAATTTTACCCTCCACACCTCGCTCCCCAAAGCCACCGGGCACCAAAATACCGTCAAGGCCGGAAAGAATGGTCGAGGCCGTTTCTCCGGTGATCTCCTCAGAATTGACATATGCCAAATTTACCTGCACCTCATTGGCAACACCCCCGTGAATAAGGGCCTCGTGCAGACTTTTATAGGCTTCTTTCAGTTCCACATACTTGCCGACAATACCAATGGTAACAGCACCTTTAGGATGTGTGAGGGTGTGAACAAGATTTTTCCAGGCAAACAGATCAGGATTTTTTGCAGGCAGACGCAACATAATCGCTATTTTCTGATCAATACCTTCGTCATAAAATTCCAACGGAACTTTATACACATGATCAACATCCACAGCAGAAAAAACAGCATCCACATCCACATCACAGAAAAGAGCGATTTTTCGCTTCAATTCGGCCGGCACCGCCCGCTCACAGCGGCACAGAATAATATCAGGATGGATGCCTATGCTGCGTAATTCTTTTACACTATGCTGCGTCGGCTTTGTTTTGTGCTCCCCTGCCGCCTGTAAATACGGAACAAGCGTCAAGTGAATAAAAAGACAACGCTCCTTGCCAAGGTCGCTCCGCAACTGGCGTATAGCTTCAAGAAAAGGTTGACTTTCAATATCCCCAACCGTTCCGCCAATCTCGATAATGGCAACATCCGGCCCTGTCCCCTGTTTGACTGCCTGCTTGGCGTCCAAGCGGGAACAGGGGGCAGCGCCGTCTCCCTGCTCTGAGGCTGACGTGGCAAGGCTGCAAATAACCCGCTTTATTTCATCGGTAATATGGGGAATAACCTGCACCGTGCCGCCAAGGTAATCTCCCCGACGTTCTTTTGTAATAACGCTAAAATAAATACTTCCCGAAGTGTAGTTATTTTTCTGCGCCATGGGCGTTGCAAGATAACGCTCATAATGCCCAAGATCCAGGTCGGTTTCTGCACCATCGTCAGTAACAAATACCTCCCCATGCTGGGTGGGATTCATGGTGCCGGGGTCAACATTAATATAGGGGTCAAGCTTTTGAATCGTCACACTCAGACCACGGGCCTTCAGCAGTGCGCCAATGGAAGCTGCGGCAAGACCCTTGCCAAGAGACGACAAGACGCCGCCCGTGATAAATATAAATTTTGTCTCTTTCATGTAACAATCCTCATTTTTCAACGTATACTTCCAAGTAGAATCTTTTTATAAACCGAAGGAGAATACTCTTTTTTTTTTCTCCAGTCACCTGTTGACGCTCCCCCCTTCCTAAGGGTATTCTCAACACCCCCAAAAGAATCTAAGGAAACGTAGAAAGCGCGGGCCAAACCTTGCCGAATCAATACCGGCGTTACGGCCTTGAACAGCTACCAGGACTAGTTACGCAACAGTACAGCATATAAGGAGTTTTTATGCCATGCAATACCCTTGTCATCACTGGCTACGGCACCAACTGTGAAGTGGAATGCGCCCACGCCGCAAAGCTTGCCGGGGCAGATAGCGTAACTATTACCCACTTTGCTGACCTTGTTGAGGGTCGCATTCTACTGGGAGACTATAATTTCATTATTTTTCCCGGCGGATTTCTAGACGGCGACGACCTTGGCGCGGCACAAGCCGCCGCACAGCGCTGGAAATATGCCGTTCCTAAGAGCGGAGCGCCGTTTGTTGAGCAATTGCTGGCCCATATCCATAAGGGTGGGCTTATTCTTGGCATTTGTAACGGCTTTCAATTACTGGTCAAGCTGGGCCTTTTGCCCGCCCTTGATGGAAACTACCTGACCAGACAGGTTTCCCTTGCCCACAACGCCTCCGCCCGCTACGAAGACCGCTGGTGCCACCTTGCCATCAACACTGCTTCCCCCTGTATTTTCACACAAGGTCTGTCGTCCATTTATATTCCCGTCCGGCATGGCGAAGGCAACCTTGTTCCCAATGATGCCGCCACCCTCTCTCGCTTGCAGCACGAACAGCTCATTGTCATGCAATATGCACACCCGGAAACAGGCGCACCCACAGAGGAATATCCTTATAATCCAAACGGTTCCCCCCTTGGCATTGCCGGACTATGCGATCCAAGCGGGCGAATCTTCGGCCTTATGCCCCACCCGGAAGGCTATACTCACAAAACCAACCACCCAGGCTGGACTCGGGGTGAAAACAGCCCCCTTGGCCTTGCTCTTTTTGAAAATGCAGTGCACTATTTACACAAAAATCCCACAAAAAACTAGACTCTCTTGGTACGAGATAGGCGCTGATTGATTCGTATACTGTTTTAAAATAGTTCTCTTCTTTATAATCACTCATTATTCTGATTAGTCAACAGTGTCCCTTATGTGGTTTTATAACACAATGCTTCAGAGGTATACCCCATGATCCCCTGCCATGTTTGCGGGGCCGATGCCTCCACAGGGTGGATCAAAGGCTTCCCCCCCGCGCCAGACAGCCAAAAACTTGCCCTCTGTAAACACCATAATACAGCGGAAAATCGTGCTCTTACCCGCGCAGACTGGCAAAAAATGCACACCGCCCAAATTGGAACGGTTGTTCAGGTTGCTACGCATAAAGCCGCTCCCCATACCCAAATGGCCATTGTCTACTTTAATGGTGGAGGCATGGCCTCTTTTGCCTGCATCAGTTGCGCCCCAACCCCTCAGGGCACCCTACACATTGATGAGCTAAACGGAACGCAAACCTACATTCCCATGCAGCACGTACGCAACTACGCAGTACAGCCTCTGGAAGGCTACCTGCTTGCTGGTGAAGAAAAAAACTTCGCCCTTACGGAAGTGCAAGACGTTTCCTCAGAAGATCTCACTCTCTCAGCTATACCTGACTCCTTACCAGCACCCCCGCCCCCTCCCAACTCCTGTGCCAGAGGCACGCCCCTGAGCGCCACACTTGCCGCAACGCCCCCTCCCCTCAGGATTGCACAGCAAACCAAGGAGGAAGAGAAGTCAGCACCCCCTTCCCCAGCGGTGGACGCGCACAACGCAGCACCCGTGCCCCACAGTGCAACAGCGAAATATGCAGCAAAACCACATACTCCGTCAAAAGAGCACACGGAAAAGACGATGCTTCCCACTTCCTCAATTTCTGGATACACAGCAGCACCCGTGGAGCCTGTCAGCAATTTACCTGCCGTGAGATCTATCGAACCTGTTGAATAGCACCAGACCATCTTTCTGAAACAATTTTTTCCTCCAAGACTCTAAGGACAAATTAAAAAGTTTTGGGAAAAAGGGAGTGGAGGTTCGGGGGAAGGGAAAAAAACCCTTTTTCAAAAGGTTTTTTTCCCCCTCCCCCGACAAAAATCCCCCCCACTCTCCCCCGGCAATGACAACTACACCGCGCAACACTTTCTGTGGAGACGTTTATGGGTTCATACGAAGCAGTTATCGGCCTTGAAGTACACGCACAGCTCAAAACCGCCTCAAAGCTTTTTTGCTCTTGCCCTACAACTTTTGGGGCCAATCCGAACGAGCAGGTGTGCGAAGTGTGTTCCGGCCTGCCGGGCGCTCTGCCCCGGCTGAATAAAAAAGCCGTGGAGCTTGCCGCCAAGGCTGGCCTTGCCCTGAACTGCACCGTCAACGCCTCTTCCATCTTTTCCCGGAAAAGCTATTTTTATCCAGACTTACCCAATGGATATCAGACCTCGCAGTTCGCTCCCCCCATCTGCGAAAATGGCTACCTGGACATTACCGTCAACGGCACCACTCGCCGCATCGGTATCACTCGCATTCACCTTGAGGACGATGCCGGCAAATGCATACATGGTCAGGCAGGTACAACCCTGCTCGACCTGAACCGGGCAGGAACTCCCCTCATTGAAATAGTGAGCGAACCCGACATCCGCAGTGCAGAGGAAGCCGCAGCCTTCATGCGACAAATTCACGCTATCCTCGTTTATCTGGACGTAACAGATGGCAACATGGAAGAAGGAAGCCTGCGCTGTGACGCCAACGTCTCCATTCGCCCCTTTGGTGAAACCGCCTTCGGAACCCGCACCGAAACTAAAAACCTCAATTCCTTCCGCAATGTTCAGCGGGCCATTGACTTTGAAATAGCACGCCAGAAAGCCTGTGTAGAGGATAACGAACCCGTCATCCAGCAAACTCGCCTCTTCGATGCCGTGCGCCAAACCACGCAGGCCATGCGCTCCAAAGAAGATGCCCACGACTACCGCTATTTTCCAAACCCGGATCTCCCCCCCGTACTTGTGCCGCAAGAGCAACTCGCCCTCTGGCAAGCCGCCATGCCGGAACTTCCCGGCCCCCGCCAAAGCCGCTTCATAAGCCAGTACGCTCTGCCGGAGGAGGATGCCGCCATTCTTGTTGCCGATAAAGCCGCCGCAGACTATTTTGAGCAGGCCGTTGCCGTGTATCCACAGCCACGCCGCATTGCCAACCTCATGCACAGCGAATTCTTGCGTGAATGCGCTCAAGCAGGCATCTCACCGGCAGATGCAAAAATGTCCCCAGCAAATATTGCTGAACTTGCTGAAATTATTGATAAAGGGCAAATAAGCCCCCGCATGGCTCATGATCTGTTTGCCGAACTCTTCACCACAGGGGCCTCGCCAGAAAAAACAGCCGCAGCCCGCGGCCTTGTGCAGGTTTCAGATGAAGGAGAACTGGAAGCCATTGTGAGCGCCGTCATTGCAGAAAATCCCAATGAGGTGCAAGGCTACAAAGCTGGCAAAACTAAGCTCATTTCTTTTTTCATCGGGCAAATTATGCGAAAAACCCAGGGCAAGGCCAACCCCGCTCTCGTCAACTCCCTTCTGGAAAAAAAACTGGCAGAGTAACCCCCTCTGTGTTCAGCATATAAGGAGCAAACATGACCCATCACAATGCCCATGCCCAAATGCTCATTGAGTGTTTACCTTACATACGACAGTTCCGCGGTGAAACCGTGGTCATCAAATACGGCGGCCACGCCATGAAAGATGAAGCCCTCAAGCGCTCCTTTGCTCTCAATGTCGCCCTGCTGAAATATGTAGGTGTGCGCCCCGTCATCGTTCATGGCGGCGGGCCACAAATCGGCGGCATGTTAAGCCGTCTCAATATCGAATCCACCTTTCGGGAAGGGCTGCGCGTTACCGACGACGCAACCATGGACGTAGTGGAAATGGTACTGGTGGGCAAGGTAAACAAGGAAATAGTCAGCCAGCTCAACCTCGCCGGGGCGCGGGCCGTCGGCCTTTCCGGCAAAGACGGACAACTCATTCGTGCCCGCAAGCTTGAAATGGTAGTTACCTCTGAAAATCAACCTCCTGAAATTATTGACCTTGGCCGCGTTGGCGAAGTGCTCAGTGTTGACATCTCCCTCATTAACTCCCTGTCCCAAGCCGATTTTATCCCCGTCATCGCTCCCACTGGCGTTGACGATGAAAATGGTACCTACAACATTAACGCCGATTCCGTGGCTGGTGCCGTTGCCGCTGCCCTCAAGGCAAAGCGCCTTTTGCTCCTCACCGATGTAGCCGGCATCCTCACCCGCGACAAAGAGCTCATCCCCTCCCTCTCCATGGATGAAGCCTGGGAACTCTTTGCAGACGGCACCCTCCAGGGGGGCATGATCCCCAAGGTGAAATGCTGCCTGGAAGCCCTGCAGGAAGGTGTGGAAAAAGCCATGATCATTGACGGGCGCGTAGAAAACTGCATCCTCCTTGAACTCTTCACAGACTCCGGTGTCGGCACAGAGCTGGTGGGACGGCGGCAGCCCCGCACCACCCGCACAGGGACACCGCACCCGGCCGAATTTCGGGGGAAGTAAGGGATAAAAAAGGGAGAGAAGGAAGAGGGGGGGAAGAGGGGAGAGAAGAGATTACGGGGGAGGGGG
>JAVBJS010000163.1:0-18710 GCA_031546885.1 Desulfovibrio sp. | reverse complement strand
CCCCCTTGGGGTTCCCTTCCCCCAGCTCTTCAGCCTCAACCTTGGGGTTCCCTTCCCCCAGCTCTTCAGCCTCAACCTTGGGGTTCCCTTCCCCCAGCTCTTCAGCCTCAACTTTGGCTACCCTATAACACTCGCAAACACTCCCACCCTTGCTCGCGTGCAATGCGCTCAAGGGCTGTGCCTCCCAGGGCGCAAATGCTTCCCTTTGTGGTAAAGGCGTTAAGTGCATGGCCAAAGTCTTTGAAGTGCTTCGGAGTTGTGCCAAGGATCTCCTCACGCAAGCGAGCTCGTCTTTCTTCTGTATCGTTGGCAAGCTTGCGTACAAAAGCGGCACTTCCTTTAGCATCGGGAAGTAGATAGGCGTCCAGCTCACCAATGGCACCCACAATGGCTGCATTCAGTTCTTCTTTGGT
Source organism: Desulfovibrio sp. (assembly GCA_031546885.1). Classification (GTDB taxonomy): domain Bacteria; phylum Desulfobacterota; class Desulfovibrionia; order Desulfovibrionales; family Desulfovibrionaceae; genus Frigididesulfovibrio. The sequence continues at coordinate 18,297 of JAVBJS010000163.1, read as the reverse complement.
GATCGTATGCTTTTGCAGATACTCCGCCGCCGCATCGTAGACAGCAAGAGTGGGCAGAACATTGGGATCACGATAAGAAACCATAAAAAATCCACCATTCATTCGGTCAAGCCCGCAAACACAACCATAGGCACCACCTTGTACGCGCACCTTCTCCCAGAGAAAACCCGTGCGGAGATACTTGAGGATAACAGCAGCAGAGCCATGCCACTGATACCCGGCATCAAAAAGATTGATGCCCTTTCCTATGTAGTTGACTTGTGCCGGTAAAATCAAGGCCTCAGCGGCGGCAAATTCCTCGTCAGGCCAATAGGCATTGGGCGTGGTAGCGGCAGGTAAGGCTTGCGCAAGATCATGCATTAATACCAAAAGCGCTTCCCGCTGCTCCGGCAGGGCCGTTACATTAAACATAAGCGCATCGCGTGTGAAAACAGCCTTGCGAATGCTTTCCAGATCAGCCAAAACGCCAGGCCAATCCAACTCCACCTGTTCAACTAGACTCCGCAGATAAGCGAGATAGCTGATGCCTCCCGTTTGCTCTGCCAGCCAACCAGCCCCGGAAAGGGCAGCTTTCAAGCGAGCGGCAACAACCATATGCCCGGAAGGAACAAGACTGTGCTCGTGCCGGGCTTTTTCCTCCAGCACCATGCGTAAGAACCGCTCTTTATCCGTAAATACGCTTTCTGTAATAACCTCTTGCAAGAGAGAGAACAAATGCCCCACCTTATCTGGAGCCGCCTTGCCCGAAACAACTAAACAGGCCAGAGGCGCACGCGTTTCCGCTATGCTCAGAAACATGGTTTCTGCATCCATTCCCCCTGTTTTACAGGCGATCTCCATATTAAGATCCACAAAATCCCGTTGCCGTGTGCCCATTTCCAGCAGCGCCCGCCCAAAAAGAGAAAGCAAAGGAAGACGCGGAGCATCCACACGGGAAAGGTCAAAGCATACATCAACATAGGCAATACCCGCCGTAGGTAACCCGTGGAAATAGATAGAAGATTGCGCAAATTCCTCTGTGGGAATGAGAGCGTTGGCACGCGGCAAATCTTCAACCCCAAGGCGAGGAATGGTCGCCAGGGCTTCGGGCGTATCCGGCTCTGCTTGCCATGCCATGAGTTGCTCTGTATTTTTCACAACAGCTAAACGCTCTTCTGCCGACATTCCGGCTGCTATGACAGCAAGAGCATCTTTTTCTTCTTGCTCCTGACGAGCTTCCAGTGTTGCATCCGGCACAAGCACCACAGTAACCCGATGCGTATTTTTCAAAAGCATGGATTCAATAATACCTTCAAAATACCGCTCGCCTTTGGCAATACGATCTTTAATGGCTGCCAAAGGCGCTTCAAAGCGAAGTGGAGCAAGGGGATCGCCATGATGCAACCAAGTGGTCAGGGAGTGGAGCATAACCGCCAGACCAACGGGAAAACGCCCTGTGTTATTCTCACGCAGCGAAAATTCCACACTGTTAATGGCTGCTTCAATGCTTGCCGCCGGCAATCCATTGCGCACAAGGTCGGCGAGCAAGCTAAGAATCAGCGTCTCAACCGCCGCAGTATCTTCGATGGCAACACCCTTAAGACCCGCGTCAAAGGTAAGCTGGCGTAATTCCGCTTCAAGCCCCTGCCCGGCAAGATCCTCACCAAGGCCAGACTCTATGAGACCACGCCGTAAGGGTGAAGCCGGCATACCCAATAAAATATGCTCAAGTATGCGAAAAGCCAAACCCATTTCCAAATCCATCACGTCCGGGCCAAGCCAGTTCACCACCACCATGCCTTTATCCCCTTCGGCTGCGGCGAAGGGAACCTCCACAGTGCGCGGCACGGCAAGAGGAGCCTGAAGCGCTATCGCCGAATCCGGCGTTTTTGCGGAAAAGCGGGAGAGCACCGCTCCAAGTTGAGCAAGGCGCTCATCTTCCACATCATCACCCCAAAAAAAGAAGCGGCCGTTGGAAGGATGATAGTAGGCCTGATGAAATTCCATAAAGGCTTCATGCGTTAAGGAAGGAATAACCTTGGGATCCCCCCCTGACTCCAGACCGTAAACTGTATCAGGAAAAAGCGCGTGAAGACAATGGCGCCCCATAACGGACTCCGGCGCGGAAAAGGCTCCCTTCATCTCATTATAGACAACCCCTTTATAAGCAAGGGGATCATCCAGAGTCTCCGCCTCAAGGTGCCACCCTTCCTGTTCAAAAATAGCACGGGTAATACGAGGAAAAAACACTGCATCGAGATACACATCCGTCAGATTGCGAAAATCACGCACATTGGTACTTGCCACCGGATAACAGGTCTTATCTGGGTAGGTGAAGGCATTGAGAAAAGTTTGTAAAGAACCCTTCAGAAGCTCAACAAAAGGTTCCTTAACAGGATATTTTTCAGAACCGCACAAAACGGAATGCTCCAGAATATGGGCAACCCCTGTGGAATCTGCGGGAGGAGTGCGAAAAGACACTCCAAACACCTTGTTTTCATCATTATTACAAAAAGAAAGAACCTCAGCCCCAGTTCCGTCATGCTGCCACAAACTGGCGGTAGCGGAAAGTTCCGTCACTACCGTACTGTAAACACGGGTAAAACCATGTGCGTGCATGTAAACTCCAATGCAATAGCGTATGTTAACTTTGAAAAGTTTATAGAGGACGTTTTGCTGTAAAGAAAAAGCCATACTGTTTTATAGCAGGCCTGCAAAGCCTTCCTGCAACTAAAAAAGATGGCTAGAGCAGTTCACCTATGAAATAGCTGAACTGCTCTATAATGAAGAAAAAAGAAAGAAAGCTAAACCTTGACAACGGAATTATCAACACCCGAAAAAGGACAAGGAACATATGCATCCGCACCTGCGTCATTAAGCCACTGGCCTGTATCCAGCAAGTAGCGAAACTGGTAGTCCTTGCCAAGGGGCAAGGTCAGCTCAAGGGTAAAACTTCCGTCTTTTTGACGTTTTAAAGGAGAAGCATCCGCTTTCCATTCATTAAATTCCCCAACAAGATGTACGGTGTCCGCAGCCCCTGCCTCCTCTTGTGTGAGTAAAAAACGCACTTTGCAAGCGGGCTTTGTCTTCAGGAAATTTTTTTGTAGAGCCATACAGCCTCCTTGTGTACACACATGGGTTGTAAGTGTTGGCTGAGCATATTCTGCAGAAATGGATTTCACGCACCAAGGTTCTTCATCCAAGCGCCTTCTGGAGCCTTCTCAATCACCTAAGGCCGTCCAGAAACAAGATAATCCCGCAAGCTCCCTCACCCGCCCCCTGCTGTGTATTACTCGCCAGAGGCCCGAAGCGCTTCTTCAATGGAAGGACGCAGCTCTTCAGCACGCGCCGGATCGATGCCACACAGCCCAAAAACAGAAGCAAAAAGCATTTCAATAGGCATGGAAATGGTGTGCCGCCCATCACTCACCTGACACATCTCGCCCGAACGGGAAACAATATAATGCCGCCGGCTTTTCTGTGCACCCGCGCCTGAAACAATGGAATAGACATGGGATCCATCTTCACAGCTAAAAAGACGAAGCCGTGTAAGTGTCGATGTTTCATCGTCAAAGTAGGCGCTTTCAGAAAACATGCGCCCACGAAACGAGATTGCTGCTCCATTATCACTGGCAAGCGCAATTATTTCTTCAAAAGCGTCAGCAGCTTTGTTCATCTAATACTCCTCTGCATCATATACGCAGCATTCATGTATACCTCACCGGCAAATAGTCATATTCAAATTATGCCGAACCCGTGCGTTCCATACTCAAAAAAACAGGTAAGCCGCTGTCGCATCGCTTCACATCAAAAATGGCAATACAGATATTTGCAAGAGGCACTGTTGAAATATAGAAAAAAATCAAACAGTTAAACAAGTGCCCACATCACAAACAGCACACTAAGGGCATATCTGACCTGAACTGAACTGAAAAATCTACTGCTTTTTTACCATATTATGCCGTAATCCCTGATTTTGTCAACTATAGATGCTGCCAGACAAACCCCGTCCTCGATTATTTCGGGATCGAGGCAGGGGGCACAACGAACTCAATCATCTGCGCACTGGCCTCAATCTCAGAGAGTGCAAAGCTACACAACGTCCAAGTAAAAGATTTTTTTACAATAGCACCAGAGAGTGCCACTCACATTTTATTTATGGTGACTTCTTTGACCATCTTTGCTATGGTGCGTATTGAACTAAATTTAATAATGCGACTGTATACACAATTGCTCGTGGGCATTTTGGAACCCGCCTGCGGCACAGCGTGTGCCTTCTGGCAACGCTGGTTGTGAACATGCATTTTTGTCAAGTTATACCCGCCTTAGTGATACAAAAGTCTGACGGATTTTACAGTCCTTGCTATATTGAAGATGCTCTTCATGCATGATAAAAGCACCCTGTCCCGACTAAACTTTTAACAAAACTACGCACATTAGAACAGGCTCCTTATGCGGCAATTTTTTTTTGGTTCCCTGCTCCGAACCGTGCTCTTCATCACTCTCATTGCCGCCTTGCCGGCCCTTGGCATTGTTCTATTCACCGGAATCGAACATAACCGCAATGCCATGCAGCGGGCCAAAACGGTTGCCGCACAGACCGTAAAAACCGTAGCGCAAGCCCAAAATACGCTGACCACAAGCACACAGGCCATGCTGGAAACCCTGGGGCAAACTCGCCTTGGGCAACGATCCCTTGATGACCTCTACTCCTTTTTTTCTCTGATGGATGGCATGCACCCGGCGTACTCCGACATTTTTGCCGTAGGTGAAGAAGGTTACGTTCTTGCCGCAGGCCACAAGTTAAAAGAACAGCTTGCCGTAAAAGACAGACAATATTTTAATCGCGCCCTTGCCAGCAATTCCATGGTTGCGGGCGAGGTAACTTTTTCGCGCTTGGGGCGTGGCCCCACCATCCATTTTGCCCAGCGTTTTTCAGACGTGGAAGGTGCCCCCCTCATCCTTGTGGCCGGCATTCGACTTGACTACTACAACACTCTCTTGCAGGAAATCCAGCTTGACCAGGAAGTCCAACTCTACATTACCGACATGCGCGGTTGTATAGCTTTTTCTACCCCGGAAAAACTAGGCGGACTTAATTTTATCAGCAAAGATATTCAGGCAGCCATAGCGCGAAGCCCAGAGGCAGGTGGCGTTATTACCCTTGAAAGTCAGCGCAGCAATCAGATCATCATATACCAACGCCTCTACCTCGCCGGAAGCAACCTTCCCTACTTGCAAGTAATCTTGACCGTTCCTGAAAAATCCCTTTTTGAAAACGCCTCTACCTTGCTCATGCGGGATATCATGTTTTTATGCATAGCCTTTGTAGTTATGGGAACAATCGCCTTTGTTCTTGTTATTCAAGCGCTTAAGCCTGTCAAGCGTGTTGTGGAGACTGCCATTCGCTACGGCAAGGGCCAGTATGACCTCCAGCCTGTGTTGGCGGGAGAGAATCATGAAATAGCCGAACTGACAAGCGCCATGAATGATATGGCAAACGCTATTCAAAAGCGCGAAACTGACCTCATTCAAGCGCGAAATACCGCTGAAACTGCCGGAAAATCCAAGAGCGAATTTCTGGCAAATATGAGCCACGAAATCCGCACGCCCATGAACGCCATCATCGGCATGGCCTATGTGGCACTCAAAGGCGATCTTTCGACACAGCAACGTAACTACTTGACGAAAATCCACACGGCAAGTTCAGAATTATTACGTGTTATCAATGATATTCTGGAGCTTTCCAAGATTGATGCCGGTAAAATGGGTATGGAACGCATAACATTTACCCTGCGCGATATTTTCGCGGAAAACCAATACCGCTTTATCAAAGTCGCGCAAAGTAAAGATATCGCCCTCTCCTTTGTCATCGCCCCGAATATCCCAAGAACACTCGAAGGCGACCCCCTGCGCTTTGGTCAAGTACTCGGCCAATTGTTGGACAATGCCCTCAAATTTACAGATTCCGGCTCTGTCGCAGTTTCTGCAGAACTTGTAGAAATGACGCAAACCGGAGTAACGCTTTCCGTGCGCGTTGCAGATACCGGCAAGGGCATGACCCCTGCTCAAGTTGCAAAAATGATGGATGAAGCAGGAACGAATATACACACTCCCATGGAAAAAACTCCAGGCAGCACAGGGCTTGGACTTTTACTGTGCAAACGTCTCATCACAATCATGGGCGGCAAATTGCACGTTGAAAGTGAAATAGGCCACGGCACTGTATGTAATTTTACCGTCCCCCTTGGCACAAAAATCCACCAACGCAGTGCTGTTTCACATACCCTTGAAAATATTCGCATCCTTGTTCTTGATGATGACGCCGCCTCCCTACAGTTTTTACAAGAGCTTTTGCAAGATTTTGGCATGAAGGTCAGCATAGATGCCAATCCCGCCCGTGCGTTGCAGACAATCAAAGAAGCAGACATGGCGGGGAATCCCTTCCATTTGGCCATGGTGGACTGGCGCATGCCCGGTCAGGACGGAATAGAAGTTACCCGCACAATCAAAAGCGGAATGCAGCTAACCGCTCCCCCCGCCGTTCTTATGCTCTCATCATATGGCTGGGAAGGGATAACGCTTCAAGCGGAGCAGGTTGGAGTTGACGTATTTTTGCACAAGCCTCTCAATGAATCCGTCTTGCTCGACACCATTATGAACCTGCTTACCACCATTGGCATGCGACCGCCTGTCTCTGGCGAGACCCAAACTGAACCGGAATCTACAAATAGCCTGAAAGGATTGCGCATTCTGCTTGTTGAAGATAATGAGATCAACCAGCAGATTGCCAAGGAAATTCTTGACGATGGCGGCTTACAGGTTACCCTTGCCGGAAATGGCCAGGCAGCCTTGGACCTCTTTGATTTTACCGCCGCTGAAGCTCCTTTTGATCTGCTGCTGACAGACTTGCAAATGCCTGTGCTGGACGGCTTTGAAACAGCACGGAAACTTCGTGGAGCAAATGTGCCCTGGGCATTTGACTTACCCATTCTGGCTATGACAGCCCACAGTAAGGACGCAGAATTTCAAGCTTGCCTTGACGCGGGAATGGACGACTATGTAGGCAAGCCCATTGCAGTAGCAGAGCTTTTTAAAACGCTTCACTATTGGGTTCCACCCGTGGCCATAAAAGATGAAAAGACCAGAATTGCCTTACAGGAACTTCTTAAGGCTCTCTCATTGGGGGCTCCTGAAAAAATTCTTACGGTATTCACCGAGGTTGAGGCCATGCTTATTCCTCACCTGCACGAAGGACGCGCCCGGAAGCTGCGCACCTATATTGAAGGGCGCGAATGGGATAAAGCCGCTGCATTTTTACGGCGACAAGATAGAGTTATGCGCTTTATGGACAAAGGGTAATAGTAATGTTTATTAAATCAATTCGCCGTGTTCTCTATGCCATTGTCTTTTTGGCCATGCTTCCGGCTTTAGTGATTATTTTGCACTCCGGTATGGACAGCAGAACTCGTGTCATTGAAGAAGTAGAAGATAAGGCCAATGAAATTCTGAGCAGCATCGCCGGGCAAAAACTTCTTCTGACCGAGAGTACGCGGGTGCTCCTTCTCACTCTTGCGCAAATTGAAGCCGTAAGTGAAGAAGGAAGCGCACCTCTTCTTGCCGGGCTGCTCAAAAGCAGAGATGTTTACATTAATATTTTACTCACCAGCCCAACCGGCGAGGTGTTAGCTTCCGCCCGTCCGCTAACAAAAGAAACAACTATTAGCGACACGGACTATTTTGAGGAAGTACAAAAAAAATACGCATATACTGTAGGAGGGCTAAGCCCGGAGCCAATCTCGGGGGAAGCCGGCATTCCCTACATTATGCCTGTGCAAGACCTGCGGCACGGCACGGCAAAAGCTTTTATTGTTGCCTACCTGCGACCAAAAAGCAACTTGCAGAACATCTCGCTCTCAGGAATTTCACAAACCACCCGCCTGCATGTATACGACAAAAAAGGGGAACTTATTTTTGCAGAACCCCCTCGCCCAGCCGCACAGCGCAGCGATTTTGAAAAGGCTGTTTGGCAGAAAATCACAACCATTGCTCGACATTACGGCCTGTTGCACATGAAAAACGCCGAAGGGCAGGAATATGTTATTGTCTACCAACAAATTTTTCTGCCAAACAGTGCAGAGCAATATCTAACCATCGGCCTTGCCACAACACGAGAAGCCGCCTACGCACCCGCAGACGCGATTTTACTTCGCGACCTTGCCATGCTCGCCTTTGCCACAGTTACCGCTCTTTTCATTGCCTGGCTCATGGGCACAGCGGTACTCATCAAGCCCATAAAAATGCTGGTAGTCTCCGCCCGCGCTCTAGCAGAGGGCAACCTTGCGGCTCGTTCTTCCTTTCGTGGCCTTACAGGTGAAATGGGACTGCTTGCCAAAGCCTTCGATGAAATGGCAGCGGCCCTTGAAGTGCGCAGCCAAGAGCTTTTGGCAGCCAAACTAGCCGCAGATGCCGCTAATAAAGCTAAAAGCGAATTTCTTGCCAATATGAGCCATGAAATTCGCACGCCAATGAATGCTGTCATCGGCATGGCCTACCTTGCCCTTAAAACTCAACTTGCCCCAAAGCAATTTGTCTATGTTAACAAGATATACACGGCAGCCAACACCCTTTTAGGCATTATCAACGACATTCTCGATTTTTCCAAAATTGAAGCAGGCCAGCTTGATATGGAACAATCAGAATTTAAGCTGGACGATATTCTTGACAATATTGCTGCCCTTGTCAGTCACAAGGCAGATGAAAAAGGTCTTGAAGTCATTTTCAGCATTGCTGCCAACGTACCCAATATATTAATTGGCGACCCGCTGCGGCTCGGCCAAATTCTTACCAACCTGCTGAACAATGCCGTCAAGTTTACCGATCAGGGTGAAATCATTATCATCTGTACCCTTGAATCTCTGACGGACAATAAGGTTCATCTTCATTTTGAAGTGAAAGATTCCGGCATTGGCATGACGCCAGAGCAACAAAGCAGACTCTTCACCGCATTTAGCCAGGCGGATGGATCCATTACTCGAAAATTTGGTGGAACAGGTCTTGGCCTCACCATATCCAAGCGCCTTATTGAAATGATGGACGGCTCCATTCGCGTGGAAAGTGAATATGGGCAAGGCTCACGCTTTATCTTTACCGCAACCTTTGGACGCAACCATGCATCCATCGCCGCGGAAGTGCCCTTACGCCATGAAGGCAACGCCCGAGTTCTTGTGGTGGACGACAACGAAGCAGCTCGCACAACACTGATAACCATGCTGAATTCCTTGAATATCAGAGCTGTAGGGGCCGAATCTTCCACAGAGGCTTCGGTGCTGCTGTGGCAAGATGATGCCGAAGATCCCTACCGCGTTGTGCTCATGGATTGGCGTATGCCGGACATGGACGGTATTGAATCCACCTACCGTATGCGGCAGGAACTCAACCTTGCCAACGTTCCCGCCATTTTTATCACAACCCCCATGGGCCGTGCGGAAGTTGTGCAGCAAGCGGAAAAAGCTGGAGCCGCAGGTGTTCTCTATAAACCGTTAAACAAGACCACCCTTTTTGAGGCGATTCAAAATATTTTAGAGGGAAAAATACCTCAGGTAAGCTCAAAGGCTATCGGGCACATGCCCACTGGCCCGCGTGAGACTGCCAACCTTGCCAATGCTCTTGTCCTTCTGGTGGAAGACAATCCCATTAATCAGCAAGTGGCCACAGAACTTTTGGAAGACGCAGGAGCCACGGTAACCATTGCGGAAGACGGACTGCAAGCCCTAAAGCATGTGCGGGAATCCAAAAACATCCCACCATTTGACCTGATTCTCATGGATCTGCAAATGCCGGAGATGGATGGATATGAAGCAGCACGCGAGCTTCGCAAAGATGCGCAGTACGACACCATGCCCATTGTTGCCATGACCGCCCACGCCATGGTGGAAGAACGCCAACGCTGCCTCGCTGCCGGAATGAACGATCACATTTCCAAACCCATTGAAGTGGATAAATTCTATGCCACTGTATCCCGTTGGGTGCGTTCCCGTGAAAATACTAACCGGCATCTTCTCCGGTCTTCACCCCATGAGCAAAAACCCTTGAGCATCGCAGAACCGAAAAACGCCCTTCTGCACTTACCCGGCTTCGATACAGAGGCCGCCTTGGCTCGCCTTGGCAATAACGAGCGTCTTTACCTTAAACTGCTCAAGCAATTTTCGGACTATTATGCCGACATGGCAAACGACTTTCAAAAGGCCCTCGATTCCGGCGATAGCATCAGCGCGCAGCGTGTTGCCCACACCCTCAAGGGGCTTGCCGCTTCCATTGGAGCAACCACCTTGGCCGTGGAAGCAACCGCCCTGGAAGCCTCCTTCGCAGGCGGGAATCTGGAAACAACAACCGCCCTTGCTCAAAAATGCTTCGCGTCTCTAAGTACCTATCAAACAACCCTGCTAGACGCTTTTGCCACTTCTGAAAATGCAGAAAAAAATACCTACAGCCCTACGCAAACCATGGATGACGAAACGCGCAAGCTCCGCAATGAACTTTTGAGCGAACTCCGTGGATACCTTGAAGAAGATGACGCAGAGGCCTCTGCAATGCTGACCCGCCACGAGACTGAATTCAAACGCTTCATCCCTGCCATGACACTTACCGAACTCTCCATGCAGATCAACAAGTATGAATTTGAAAAAGCTCTGGCAATTCTTGCTCCTCTGCTGGAAGAAGTTTAGAAAATCAGTGAGTTAGCCGGACGCTTTTTTTCGAGTTGCCGCACAGAATCTACGTCCGTCTCCCTATATATCACAATAGAAACGCTGGTTATCCAGTTTTTACCGTTGCACTCAAAGGAACCTTGCTGTAGCTTCTCATTCGAAACAATAGTGAGGTTCCCCTGTATGGAAAATATAATTTCAACTTCAGAAGCAGCTGAGCTGCTTTCTGTCTCTGAGCAATATATTCGCAAGCTGTTAAAAACAGGTAAACTGGACGGACAGCAAGTTGGAAAAACATGGATTATTCAGCGTAGCTCAATTAAAAATCTCGTCCTCCAAGAAAAAAAACAAGAAATCCCTGACCGCCGGTGTAGACACAAACGAACAAATAATATTATAAAATGCTTAAGCTTTTTCTCTGGGGCTATGGGACTAGATCTTGGCCTTGAACAAGCAGGCATAGCTACATTGCTTACCTCAGAGATAGATAATGCATGTCGCAAAACCATCGCGTTAAATAAGCCGGATATCGGGCTGATTGGAGATCTCCGCGACTATACAACTGAACAAATTCGGATATTCGCTAATTTAGAAGTTGATGAAGAGATTGATCTTATCGTCGGTGGCCCTCCATGCCAGGCTTTTAGCACAGCCGGTAAAAGAAAAGGCTTTCAAGATGAAAGAGGGAATGTTTTTTTACATTTTATAGACGTAATTTTAGAACTAAAACCAAAATTTGCAGTCATTGAAAATGTTAGAGGTTTACTTTCTGCTCCATTAGTTCACCTTCCACATAAAGAACACGATAATACTTTTTTACCAGATCAAAAAACAACTATACATGGAGGTGCATTATTATATATCATAAACAAACTCCGTGCAGGTGGTTATGGAGTGAGTTTTAATCTCTATAATGCAGCCAATTTTGGCTCTCCACAAATTAGAGAACGAGTTGTATTATTATGCTCACGAGATGGCAAAAAACTTCCTTACTTACAACCAACCCACTCTGAAGGTGGAGCTTTTGGCTTGAACGCTTGGCGAACATTTCGGGAAGCTTTGCGAGAATTACCGATAGAACCACAAGAATTTATAAAATTTCCTGAAAAGCGACTACGATATTATAGGCAGCTAACAGCTGGGCAAAACTGGCGCAACCTTCCTACTGAACTCCAAAAAGAAGCACTTGGAAATTCTTATTACGCAGGAGGAGGAAAAACTGGTTTTCTACGCCGTCTGGCATGGGATAAACCAGCACCCACTCTTGTAACACATCCGGCTATGCCTGCAACAGACTTAGCACACCCAGAAAAAGATAGGCCGTTAAGTATTCAAGAATACAAACGAATTCAGGAATTTCCAGATACGTGGATAGTCGCTGGCAAGCTCCAAGATCAGTACCGGCAAATAGGTAATGCAGTCCCAATCAGCCTTGGTAGAGCGATAGGTACTGCAATTGTATCTTACATAAATAACGAAAAATATGAAGCTGTAAGCAATTTTCAATACTCACGATATACAAATACAGATGAGCAAAGCTGGGAGAAAGCCGTTTGGGCTACACTAAAAAAGCAAAGCTCCCAGCAACTCTCTCTTTTTTAATCTTTTGGTACACTTTACTCGCCTGAGAGCTCGCTAAGATACTTTTTAACAAAATCCGTAAAAAACTCCTCAGATAGCAATACCGTTGAATCTGGAAAGTTTTCCCAATTACTTTTACCTGTGCGTGAATACGTCCTAAACCACTTGCAAATAGGAGTTCCGCTGCGAATGGCTGCCGATGATGAATTCTCTGAGTTATCTCTGTTTTTTACTTGTAGCAATTTCCAAGTGAGCATTTTAGCATCTGGTTTTATAAAATCAATAGCTTTAATAAATGACCCTGAGCACCAAACCCAGCCAGCAGGTTCAACAACACTAGCTATATACGATTCTAGTAAGTATCCTATAATGTTTTCAGCCCCCATAGCCTGTAAGTGTGTGCGTATAGCAAGATCTACTTCTTGCTGTGGCACCTTATAAAAATTAACGAGTATCTCGGCTACCATGCTGTCAGGTATAGTCGCAGACATAGAAGGGCGCTGTGGCATACGGCTTGCCACGAAGCGGCTTGCCATCTGTGGGATATCCACGTCCGAAAAAGGATCCCCGCCCTTCTTATAGCTTGCTTGATTTGGATTTTGCTTAAGAAAAACAACCATTTTGGCAAAACGACTAGCAAAAGTTGCATTTCCATTCATTTTGAATACAGCATCATATGCTTTTCCATAAATTAAGTTCATCAAGCCGTTCATTTCTAACTCCCCCCCTGTTACAGTGAACACCAACACCCCACTTGCCAAGCTATACAGTCACCCTCCTCACCAGAAAAAGCGCATATGCTCAGCGAACCCTTGCTGAAAGTCCTTATTCGATGTCAGCTCAAACCCCTGAACCTGTTTACTCCACGCAACGAGCGCTTGGCGAAGGACAGGGCTTTGAGCCAGTAACTCTGCTCCTGCGAGGGAAGTATTGCCCACAGGAATAATGCGAGAACGCAGGCCTTGAGGAAAGAACCCTAAATATTCCAGAGCCTCGGTATCAACATGTGCCCCCAAGGAACCAGCAAGATATACAGCTTGCAGCGCGTGTGTTTCTATACCTGCACCTGACAAAAGACAGCGCAGCCCCAAGCTGAAAGCGGCCTTTACTTTCAAAATTTCTTCTACATCCGTGGCTGTCAAATACAGCCTATCCGGCAGGAGCAAAAAAGGTTCTTGCGGGGTCTGTATATTTTCTCGATTATCGCCAATTTCTTTACTATTATCTCGATTGGATGCGGCGCGCACTTCCCCCACATGCGGAGAAGCAAAAATCTTTGCGGCAAGGGGAGTAGCAGTGGGGGTAAAGTGCCCCAATCGCGAGATCGCTCCTATTTTGAGCAACTGATGAACGAGAGACAAATACCCCGTGCCGGTTATTCCAATGGGCTCTACTTTTTCATTATTGTAAAGCGTTGCAACAAGGCCGCGTGGTGAAAACGAAAAGGCCGTTACAGCCCCGGTGCGAGCCTCTGTTCCAAAGCGCAGCCCTATCCCTTCAAGAGCTGGCCCAAGTGCCACACTGGCAACTAAGGTTTTACGCGGGGAGAGCGCCAAAAGAAATTCACCATTCGTGCCCATATCCGCCAACAAAAACGGGTATGAAGCCACCGCCAGTCCACCAGGAGCCAGTTCAGCAAGACATCCTCTTGCGATACCGCCCCTCTCTCCCTTACTCTCAGCGGACACACAGGCTACCACACCCTCCCCTGTACCAGAGGACAAATCGACTACCTCGCCCTCTTCCGCAGCAGAAGACAAAGCGCCTGTCTGCAAAAGGTTCGCAGTTGCCAAGGCGGCATACCCAGCGGAGATATCACCTCCCACGAAAGGTGAAAGCTGCGGGGGAATCCACACTGGCGGCAATTCTGCCGAATACTGCCAATCTCCACCTCTATATGGCAAAGCGTAGGGAGCTACGGCAAGAGAAGTCGTTGTCTTACCAAGGGCAATACAGGTCATGGCGGGATTTGCAGCAAGGCAGATAACAACACCTTCTCCTTGCAGATCAGGAGCCGCTTCCAGATAGCTCTGCAAGTAACCCTGTATCGCACTCACCACCCGCTGCCGCAATAAAGCAGCTCCCTGTGGTGTGGCCGCCACTGTGAGACGCGAAATAACGTCACTCCCAGCGCCCATTTGCGGATTCAGCATAGAGCCTTTGTGTAAGGACTCCCCCCCCTTCCCCAGCAAATGCCATTGCATTGATGTAGTGCCTAGATCTACCGCAAGAAATAAACCTGGAGTTGCTTCTACACCTGCTCCAACTCCAGCCCTATCGGGTCTGATACTGAGATTTTCCGTACTGGCTCCAGGCATAATTGGCGGCACCATGGAGCAAGCAGACGCAGGCAATTCCACTCTCATGCCGGTATACGGAATATGCCGACAGCCCAGTCGCCAACCATTATTCAGGGCATCTTGCGAAAAAAAAGCGGCGTCCTCCGGCAATGGAGGGGGAATGCCCTCAGACTGTGCAATAATACGCACCCGACAGCGTCCACAGCGTCCCAGGCCGGAACAAAGAGCAGGGGGGGAAAAATACCCTGAAAGATAAATGGCCTGAGCAAGGGTTTGCCCCGGCAAATAGGAGATGCGAGGCTCCCTGACCAAGGCGGAGTCAAAAGCCTCGTCAGAGCCAGCGGGTTGAAGTGTACAGACAAGAAGTGCAGAAGAGTTCATTTTTTCTACCGAAGATCCAAGAGAGTCTCTTTCTTGGCAAGATTCTGGGTTTCTGCCCTAGGCAGAGCCTGAAGAATAGAATCCAAATGCGCAATTGCGTCATAAACATCCTGGCAAAATTGTACATCAGGAAGAACAGGGGCCTCTGCCGCTATGGCCTGCTCCAACTTGCCGGCAGCGGCAGCGAGATCTATCGCTCCAAGGGTCGCTGCAAGATTTTTCACAATGCCGGCTGTTCGGCGGAGTGTTCCTGGGTCATTGCCCTGCACAGCATTTGCAATTTCTTCGCTATACCTGGGCATGGCTGCCTGAATGCGACGCGCAGTCTGAAGATACAGGCGCGCACTCCCACCCAGGCGGGCAACGGCTGCCTCCATTTCCAATTCAGGAATATCATAAAGACCCTCTTCTACATCGGTGAAAACCGTAGCGGATGCCAAAGTTTCCTGCACGCTAACGCCATGTACAACAGATTCTCCTTCTCTCTCAATCTGAGCAGAAGAATCAACGGACTTCCCAGCTTGCTGAATAGGCGTAACAAGTACAGCAGAGCCTCCTTCTTCCTGAATATCAGCGCTCGCAGGTATTTCACCAATCTGAACACCAGACCTGTGCATGATTGGCGTGCCTTTTCTCTGGGTGCTGACCTCAGGCGCAAACTCAGGGTGGCTCGATGCAATATCAACGGGAATATTCGGCAACGCCACTCTTTTCTGTTGCGTAGCATGCCGCAAACTATGAACTTCTGGAATCTGAGTTGGAAAGGTAGGGCTCGAAGGCGGCGGCACAATACCCTCCGGCGTCCAACGGCGAATGGTAGCAAAGAGTTTTTCCACTTCAAGGGGCTTGGAGACATGATCGTTCATGCCAAGCCGTAGACAGGCATCACGCTCACTGCTCATGGCATGAGCCGTCATGGCTATAATGGGCAGATGAGCAAAGGCAGAGTCTGCCCGCAGTATCCGTGTTGCCTCATAGCCATCCATAACAGGCATTTGCAGATCCATAAATACCATGTGAAAGGCCCGAGGATTTTTTTGTAAAAGCTCAACGCCTTCGCGTCCGTTGTTCGCAAGGGTTACAATCACACCCTCAGCACTCAAAATTTCCTCAACAACCTGCTGATTTATCAGATTATCTTCAACAATAAGCACGCGAAGTCCTGAAAAAACATCTTGAGGCCTACCCTGGCATTCAGATGCCTCAGGCGCTGAAGCTATTGCCCCATGCTGTGTTACATGTAACAGACTGCTCAAGAGGTAAGAGGAGCTTATGGGCTTATGCAGCACATGCCGAAAACCGGCTTTTTGAGTTATGCTGTACACAATAGTCTGGCTACCCGCAGTGAGAATAATGATAGCCGGAACATTGCTAAGTTGCATCCTCTGAATATACGTAGCTGCTTCAAGCCCGGCAGCACCCGCTGTTTCCCAATCCAACAATACAATATGATATGGCAACACCACATCCGTGCGCAATAATTCCGTATAGCCGTCTTCTATGGAAGGCACAGCGCAAGGCTTCACGGAAAACTGCTGCAGCATTGCATAGAGAGTTTCGCGTGCTGTCTGACTTTCATCAATAATAAGAACGCGCATTTCATTAATGGGGACTACCTGTCTCTCCACTATTTCCGTGCAGACAGCAGTAAATTCTACAGTAAAGTGTACTGTGGTGCCCGCACCAAGTTCACTTTCCAACCACACATTGCCCCGCATCATTTCAATAAGACGCTTGGTAATACTGAGCCCAAGGCCGGTACCACCATATTTCCGGGTTGTAGATGTATCCGCCTGGGTAAAAGGACGGAAAAGCTTGCGCCGCTGCTCTTCGTTCATACCTATGCCAGTATCGCTCACAGTAAACAACAGGCAAATACTGCCATCTACCACGGGCGAAAGGCTATACTGTGACGATTGCGCACACCGAGGCGCAAATTTACAGAAAACACTAATGGAACCAGTTTCTGTAAATTTTATCGAATTACTGAGAATGTTGGTAAGCACCTGCCCAAGACGCAAGGGATCGCCCAAAAGGTGTTGCGGAATCTCCGGTGATAAATAAAAGCTGATCTCAAGGCCTTTTTCTTCCGCCTTTTGGCCAATGAGGGTAGCCACATTAGTAAAAACATCACTGAGGCTGAATGAAACGTGCTCAATATCAAGCCGCCCCGCTTCTATTTTGGAAAAGTCAAGAATGTCATTAATAATGCCCAGCAGGGTGTTGGCTGCTGTGTGAATTTTGCTGACATAGGATGCCTGGCGCTCCGTCAGTTCTGTTTTAAGAGCCAGATAGGCCATCCCGATAATGGCGTTCATGGGAGTACGAATCTCGTGGCTCATATTGGCAAGAAATTCACTTTTGGCCTGACTTGCAGCATCAGCAGCAGATTTTGCCTCCACGAGCTCCTCGCTCCGTTGCTCCAGAGCTCGCGCCATACCGTCAATGGTGTTTGCCAGCAGGCCAAGCTCACCAGATACCCCTTCCAGGCGCGTGCGCGTGCCAAGTTCACCACTTCCAAGAGCCTTGGCAGTGGTAACAAGCTGAACTACCGGCTTACCAAGGGTGAGGCGAGCCACTCCCCAGGCCACAATAAGCCCCCCCACCAAAGCGCAAAAAAGCTCCAAAAGGCGGTGTTGCATACTCACACGGGCACCTGCATACGCCTCATGGGCATACAATCGCAGCAGCGAAGCGAAAAACCACTGGTCTGTGCCTGAAATTCTGGCCCGCGCAAAAGCCAGCAAGGACTCATCCGACTGTCCTTCAAAGGCCGTAGCCACACCCGTATCGGAGGTTGTATTCTTGAGCATGGCAAATTCGGCAGCGCTCAATGCTTGCAGTGAGTTCGCTTCCGTTGCAGGATAAGCAAAAAGAACCGTGCCTTCCTTGTCCACAACTGCAAAGGTAGCATTTCCCATCATATCAAGGGAAGAGGTATCCAAAGGGACTCGGGAGGGGTCAATGGAAGCCACAAGCACATGCTGAAGGCGCTTTGAAGCATCAAAAACAGGAAAAAAACAATAAACGGCCAGAGAATCCGTGCCAAGATCCTTTACACGTGTGCTGACGGAAAAAGTTTTCTTTTCAAGAAAGCTTTTAAAGCAATCAAATTCGCCAAGGCTCACGCCATTGACGGAACCAGTTGCCGCAATAGTCACAGTACCGTTAAGATCCGTGAGCATCATATTACTGATATACGGATTTTCAGTAATAATATTGCCAAACAGCTCCACACACTCCTCGTAGTTTGGCCCACGAACGCTTTCAAGCAGACTCAGGGTAGAAAGCAAGCTGCGGGTATTTTCAAGAATGCGCAGTTGCTGCGAATTCATACCAATAACCAT
>JAVBJS010000116.1:0-12664 GCA_031546885.1 Desulfovibrio sp. | reverse complement strand
TTGGCTTTTAGCTCTTAAGAGCCTTCGGAAGACTTTTTAGAGTTCGTTGCAATGTGCAACGAACTCTGGCGATTGCGCAGCAAGCGCCCGCAAGCGAGCACCTGCTACGCAGTTGCCAGAGGCCATTGTGCAATGGCCTCTTTTAAGGGAAGACTAAACTGAATTTGCTGTATTGTGCAACGAACTCAAGTTTATGATGACGATGGAGTGGCAGTTCGTTCTGGCTGGGGGAGCATATTATTATCAGGTTACTATTTTACAAAGTTGAAACGCAGCATTTTCAATGTAATACGGCCCTGAAACAATATGCCACTAACCGCTGATAATTACACTACGCCGGCGGATCCCTAACGGTACAATGGAAATATTTTCCAACAGCAAGAACTTGACAATCATTTTCATTGGAGTAGAGTATCTCTGAGTCAGATTGTCGTACAAGGCAATAATTGGTCTTGACCTTCACCTCTGGGCAGTGGTCTCAGGTTGAAGGAACAGTTGCGGATAATCTGATTTCAGGGATTTTCCTTACGCTGAGAAGGACATTCAAAATCTTTGGGTGAAATGAACCCGCCCCTGCACTCAAGCAACTGTGTGGATTTATAAAAATTTACAATAAGACATCATGAGGAGCCAGTATGAGCATGGAAGCGAGTGCCGTTGTGACGCTTTTGGATGTTCCTGCCGGAGAACGAGCGCGAGTGACAGGGCTTGATGCTGATATCGCCATGCGTTCGCGTCTTTACGCCCTAGGTTTTACTCCAGGAGTGGAAGTGGAAATATGCCCCGGATGCTGTAGTGAAGGTGCCCGCCGTGTTATCATGCGGGGATCGGCACTGGTTTTGGGCGAATCCACAGCCAAGAGTATTATGTGTGAATGCTGCTGCCCAGAAAGCGTCAACGTGATGTAATTTCTCCTTTGTTCTGAACTCAGCCGGCAGTTCCCCTCAGGATCTGCTGGCATGCTATAAAAATAGGTATGTTATGTCTGATCTTGTTATTGTCGGCGTTATTGTCGTAGGTGCGGCTGCTTTCCTGGGGTGGCGTTTTTTTGGATCTTCCTCGTGCGGTTGTGGCAATTCAAGTGGTTGCTCCTCAAAAAAGAGTAGCTCGACAGCGAAATCTTGTTGCGGTGGCTCGGGAACGTCCACTGCACCAACCGGTTCGTCTTGTTGCGGTGGCTCTGCAGCTCCCGGGGATGCGGCGGAAGCACCTGCTAAATCTTGCTGCTGCGGCTCAGCAGCTCCAGCGCCCAGCCCAAGTGAAACAACTTCAGCGCAGACTCCTCCATCCTGCTGCTCTCCTGAAGGCACAAAGAAAGATTAGAACTATTTTACTATGAATTGCCCGGCAGGCATAAAGTGGCTGCCTGCATGCGTATCGCTTTATTGGCAGTTGCAGAACGGGTAATACTATTTCAAGAGTTAACGGACTCAATACATAGGAAGCAACACTCCTTTCATTTCAATTTTTGCCTGTTTTTTAGCGAACATATTGATAATAAACTTCAATTTCAAGTGAGGATTGTATGGTATCTCCAGTTTCACTGCGGACTCTTACGGCAAATCAGCAAGCAACCATTGCCGCCATTACGGCGGATGGGGAAATGGGACGCCGCATTCGCGAAATGGGCCTTATTCCGGGTGTTGCCATTCAAATAGTGGGGCGTGCTCCGCTACGAGATCCTGTAGCCTTGCGTCTTATGGGTTTTACGCTGACTCTGCGCAATAATGAAGCGGATTTTATTCTCGTCAATCAATAACTGCCACTTATGAGGATTATGCATGTCTGCTACTCATTTTATTGCCCTTGCGGGCAACCCTAACTCTGGTAAGACCACGGCATTCAACAGATATACCGGTGCTCGCCAGCATGTGGGGAACTATCCTGGGATTACCGTTGAGAAGAAGGAAGGAACGGCCCATGTAAACGGGGTGCCCGTGACGCTTGTTGATCTGCCCGGCACATATTCTTTGACGGCTTATTCTATGGAAGAGGTTGTCGCCCGCCGTGTTTTAGCGGAAGACCGCCCAGGAGCTGTCATAAACGTCATTAACGCCGGCGTGCTTGAGCGAAACCTGTATCTTTCTGTACAGCTTTTGGAAATGGGCATGCCTGTTGTGCTTGCGTTGAATATGATGGATGAGGCCCGCAGCCAGGGCATTACCATTGATACCGCGAGACTAGAGTCCATCATGGGCGTTTCGGCAGTGCCTACTGTGGCACGTACAGGAGAAGGGCTCGACAAGGCTTTGCAATATGCGGTAAAATTAGCGGAAAGCCGCCAAAACAGTACAAGGGAAGCTTTAGAGATTTCCTATGGTGCTGATATTGACGCAGCTTTGCAAACCATGATCCCCATAGTAGCTGAGGCTCGCTTACTTACCGATAAATACCCGGCGCGCTGGGTGGCTTTGAAATTTTTGGAAAAAGATGAAGAAATCCTTCGTCAGGCTCAAGCTGCGGCTGCAAGCGTAAGCGCTCAATTGCTGATAATTGTGGAAAAGGTAACCAAGCATCTGGCATCCACCCTTAAGACGTATCCCGAAGCTGTCATTGCGGACTATCGCTATGGCTATATTGCCTCAGTGTTGCGTCAGGGCGTTGTTTCGGGCGCGGATGAGCTGAAGAGCCGTATTGCGTATTCCGATAAAGTGGACGCTGTTTTAACAAACCAGTTTTTAGGGCCGCTGATTCTCGCCATTGTTTTATTTGCCATATATCATATTACGTTTACGCTAGGACAGTATCCGGCGGATTGGCTCACAGACCTTTTTGGTCTTTTAAAGGAATATGCCGAAGCTAACATGGAAGAGGGTTTTTTACGCTCCCTCATAGCTTCCGGGATTATTGACGGAGCAGGCGGCGTTATGGGGTTTGTGCCGCTTATTGCCGTTATGTTTCTGCTGATTTCGTTTTTGGAAGATTCGGGGTATATGGCCCGCGTTTCGTATATGCTGGACAGAATTTTCCGCTTTTTTGGATTGCATGGAGCTTCCGTCATGCCGTTCATTATTTCCGGTGGTCTTGGCGGCGGTTGTGCCATCCCTGGCATTATGGCAACGCGCACCCTGCGCAGTCCGCGTGAGCGTCTTGCCACCATTCTTACCGCGCCCTTTATGAGCTGCGGTGCGAAGCTTCCGGTATTTTTGCTGCTGGTTTCTGTTTTTTTTGAAGACAATAAAACACTAATTATGGTTCTGATAACCCTGACAGGCTGGGCCGCAGCTCTTATTGTGGCACGTGTTTTACGGTCAACCATCATTCAAGGCGAAGCAACCCCCTTTGTTATGGAACTGCCGCCATACCGTATGCCTACATTACGGGGCATTATCATTCATACCTGGGAGCGGATCTGGAATTACATCCAAAAGGCCGGAACGATTATTCTTGCCATATCCATTTTACTGTGGGCAGGCATGACCTTCCCTGAGCTTTCTGCGGAACGCGTAGCCGAATTCTCTCAAAAAAAAGCCGTAGTAGAGGCAAAGATAGAAGCACTTACCGCCGCTGAGAGCGGTAAAGATGCAGAGAAAGACGCCGGGGCCGAAGCTGATAAAGAAGGCGCTAAAGAAGCTGCTGCCGAAGCCTCCAAGAATAAGGAAGAAGCCAAGGAAGGCGAGGCCGAGGAAGCTGTTTCTCCTGCCATGCAGGCGCTTAAGGACGAGCTAACGGCCGTGGGTAACGCGCAGAGTGAAGAAGCACTGAAAAACTCTGTGGCGGGACGCATTGGCATTATGTTTGAACCGGTGTCTGCTCCGGCTGGTTTTGACTGGCGTACCAATATTGCACTTTTTGCAGGCATTGCCGCCAAGGAAGTAGTAGTTTCCACCTTGGGAACGGCATATTCCCTCGGTGCCGTTGACGCGGAAGATAGCGCCAGCCTTGAGGAAAGCATAAAGGCCGATCCTCACTGGACGGTGGCTAACGGTGTGGCCCTGCTTCTCTTTACGCTACTGTATTCCCCCTGCTTTGTTAGCCTTGCGGTTATTCGCAGTGAAACAGGCAAGTGGCGCTGGATGTTCTTCAGCCTTTTCTTTAACCTTGTCTTTGCCTACGGAATCGCCGTAGCCGCAAACCAGACTATCAAAGCCTTCTTTCTATAAATAAGACAAAGATTACAGGGTATTAGTCGCATAATGGTTTTTTCGTGGAGATAAAAACTCCTCAAAAAACTGTTAATTGAAAAGATTCACACAACAGCGCATAAAAGACTTGCATAATACAGCAAGTCCATATATATCCTCTTTCGCGCCGAGGTGGTGGAAATGGTAGACACGCTATCTTGAGGGGGTAGTGCCCTAGTGGTGTAAGGGTTCGAGTCCCTTCCTCGGCACCATATTTGATTCTCTGAAAGTCCTGCAAAGCTTAAAAAGCCTTGTGGGACTTCGCTTTTACGCTGCTCTTGGCTCTCGCGCACTCCAGCAAGGCCCAATTGCACAATGGCCTCGAAATAAGGATAGAAGAGATGTCTTCTTAACATGCTTTTAAAGCCCAAACGATCTTTAAAAGAAAGGCACGCTGCGCTGCACGCTTGCGGGCACCTGCTGCGCAGTTGCCTGAGGCCATTGTGCAATGGCCTCGAGAGGGATCACCCATGGCCAAGCGTCCAAAGTTTACCCAGAACCGGAAAGTAATAGAAGAGATGTCTTCTTAACATGCTTTTAAAGCCCAAACGGCCTTTAAAAGAAAGGCACGCTGCGCTGCTCGCTTGCGGGCACCTGCTGCGCAGTTGCCTGAGGCCATTGCACAATGGCCTCAAAGGAACTGAAATGCCAGAAGCTATAGCGGCAATATTTTTAATAGGCCCTCGCTGCGTTGGTAAAACAACAGTTGCCCAGGTATTGGCAAGAAAATACGCTTGCCCAATGTTGGATACAGATGCTCTCGTCATCGAAAAATACAGGCGTAGCATCACAGACATTGTTCAAACCGAAGGCTGACTGGAATTTCGCCAGCGCGAAACAGAAGCCCTTACCGAAGCCGTTACTGTCATTGATCAGAGGATACAGGCCGGAAAAGGGCATCCCCCCTTCATTGTAAGTACTGGGGGCGGCATTATTCTCAACCCCGCCAATGTCAGCCTCATGCGTAAGCATGGCGCAGTTATATATTTAACTGCCCCCGTGGCCGTTCTGCAAGAGCGCCTCATTGGGCAAACGTCCTTTCCCCCTGGTGGAGGGGGAGAGGCAAATCGCCCCTCCCTCACCGGTGGGAATTGCGCTGCGGAGTTTTATGCTGTGATGCAGCAGCGAGAGCCTCTGTACCAGGCTGCCGCTCACTATAGCATTGACGCCACAGCGTTGCCAGACAATATAGTCGAGGCCATATTGCTGTTTTGCAAAATCTCCTTTATTAAAGTTTGTTGCACAATGCAATGAGCCTGGCGATTGCGCAGTAGCCTCTTTAAATGAGTCATCCACCTCAAGCAAAATAAGGGAAACCTATGTTAAAACTACTCTCTCTTTTTTTTGCGTTGTTTCTGCTGCATACGGCAGGCAGTCCAGCCTTTGCCCTGACGCATGGAGAATTTCTTAAAGCAGCAGAAAAATTCGCAAACAATAAGATATCGCGTGAAGCCTTCGATGAAATCTGCAACGATGCTCTTGCAAAGGATGCGGCAGACGACAAGGAATACGCCGCCGATATTCACGCTTACAAAGCCATACTCGCTGTGGCGGAAGGCAAAATAAAGGAAGCTCTGCCAAGCATTATCCGGGCCCTTGAGGCGGATTCCACAAATCCCCTGGTCTATGCCGCCTGCTTTGATCTTTTCACCCGCCAGAAGAATCCAGCCGAAGCGCAAAACGCGCTGGAACATGCCATCATTTTTGCCAAAAACCCCATACAGCATGATATTTGGGTGGATCTCGCCAAAAGGCAAAGCTGGCCCCTGCCGCTGCAAACACCTGTGATGCTCTGGGGAGAGTATGAAAAGAACGATACCGTTGCCAATGTCAAATATGCCGGAAAAGAAGTGACTCTGCATGGACGCATCGACAAAATAAGCAGCTACTCTGATGGGCATTACACAATACAATTGGTGGGGGATTCCTCCATGTTTGGGCGTGTTTTATGTGGATTCAGCAAAGAACATGCCGAAGGTATTGCAAAGCTTAGCGAGGGGCAGTTTGTAGTTATCAAGGGCATCTGCCAGGATAAGCAGTTTAAACAGCTCAAGGTGGATGAATGCAGGCTGGATATCAACGCCATGCAGACTCTTGCAGATGCGAGCCGCATTCTTGCGCCTCTCTCTGAAATCGCCCGACTGGACGAAAAAATAGATGAGATATGGCGGGCTTTTGAGAGCAATTCTCTTGCTGCTCAAGAGACGCATGTCGGGAAATCATTCACCTTTCGGGGCACCGTTGTTTCCATTGCAAATACGCCCGAAGGTGAGCCCGCCGCACTGCTGCAAGGACAAAAAATACATGCCCTCTGTATTTTTGACCCCGCCGACAAAGGGCAACTCTTGCAACTTAAAAAAGGCGATGATGCCATGTTCACCGCCCGGAGTGCAGGCCTTGCAAAAAATGGCAAGGATATTCTTTTTGATAGCTGTAAGGTAATGCCGTAGGTAGTGTCGTAAAATAGTCAGGTCGAGTCACTTTGGTAAATGCGTTTGTGGCGTTTCTGCACTACCACAAACGCCAAAGCCGATCTTTTTGTTCTTGCGAAAGGGCCTCGTCGCAATGTTCCACGCGAATGCTGATGTGTGTACCCCCGCGGACGTTAAAAATACCTTCCACTGTGAGCCGGCGGGGGGCAAGAAGGGTTATCAAATCGTCAGCGATGGTATTGGTCAAACTTTCCATGAAAGAGCCATGATTGCGAAAAGCGCCCATGTAGAGTTTGAAAGATTTTGACTCCACGCAACGCTCATTGGGAACATACCGAATGCAGATGCGTCCAAAATCGGGTTGACCCGTCATAGGGCACAGGCTGGTAAACTCTGGATGCTCAAACATAATCACATAATCTCTGCCGGGGTATTTATTGGGAAAGGCCTCCAGAATACTGCCGCTTGGATTATCAAAACGAAAGGCTGCCGCAGCGCCAAGCTTGGTGAGCCCCTGTGTTTCCGTAGGGTGTTGCTTCGTTGTCATTGTTTTTTCCACAGATTGCTGTTTTTTTGCGGAAGGCATCGGATATCCTTGGTTGGAGCATTGTTGTGATGCTGTTTTTTTACAAATATCTTAAAAAATTCCCTTGTCCGTCCCATGCTCAGGGCGCTTGCCAGACAATAGCATCAAGGGTATATTCCCCTTTTGCAGCGAACGATAACCCTAAGAGGACTTCATGAACTACGCCTTACTATATATCTGCACTGTTATCCTGGTCAACATTGCATTTGCGCATATTCCCCTTGTTTTTTTACCTGGTGGAGAGGCATGGTCTCCGGCGGCTCTGCTGGTGGGCTTTGTCTTTATTATTCGGGATTACGCCCAGCGAGAGCTGGGGCACAAGATTCTTGTCGGTATGCTTGTCGCAGGCGCTGTCAGTTGGTATATGGCTTCGCCACAAGTTGCCCTTGCCAGTACAACTGCCTTTTTGGTGGGCGAAACCTTGGACTGGCTCATCTACAGCACAACACGCCGCCCCTTTTCGCAACGTGTGCTGCTTTCAAGCGCCGTCGGCACTCCGATAGATAGCGCTGTATTTATGTTCATGATCGGCCTTTTCTCCTGGCCGTCGGTAATTATGATGACAGCCAGCAAAATGGTTGGCGCTATCATTGTCTTTTTTATGGTACGCCACCGGGAACACGCTACAGCAGCCAAGGAAGCCACACTGTAGTTATTTACGTAACTATGTAATAGTCGCCAAAACCTTTACTATAAAATCTCAAAGTTACACTGCTCTGAAGATAATCTTCTCAATGAACGAGTGAGCGCAATGAAAAAGACGACCAGCATCGGTAAAAGAAGGTTTTTCTTTCTACCTCCTCCTGTGGCTGTGCTCATTGCCTGCGATATATGCGCCATTCTTTTTGCCTATGCCGCAGGGTATTGCTTGCGCGCTTTTTTCCCGGGGTATCTTCCCCTGGATACCTACGTTGATCTGCTCCCTGCCGTTAGCGTTTTTCCTATGCTGTACGGATTGCTCCACATTTATCCCGGCACGCTTCTTCATCCCGCCGAAGAACTTCGGCGACTCTCGCGTGCCACTTCCATCGGTTTTCTTTTTCTTGCCGCCCTTTTCTTTTTAAGTAAAAGTGCCGATGCCTTCTCCCGTACCTTTTTCCTGGGGGTCTGGTTAACGGCCCTGTTCAGCGTTCCTTTGGGGCGGTATTTTATTCGCAGACTTTTTTGCAGGCGTTCATGGTGGAAAACTCCTGTGATTCTTATGGGCTCGCCAGAAGCCCTCACCGCCCTCAAAGCTCAGCTTCGTACTACCCGTTCCCTTGGTTTTGCCGCAGTTGCCGAGCTTTACCCCCAGGCCACCGCCGTTGACGCGAGCCTTGGTAATTCCGCATACCTGCTGACAGCAGATTCGGATGACGAGCAGATTTTTGCAGTCCTTGCACAAAGGCATCCCCATGCCCTTGTGCTTATGCATCTTCCAAGCTTTACCGCAGACGAGCAAGAGCGCCTTTTGCAAAATATGGGGGATTATTTTAAGGAAGTGCTCACCTTGCCCAGTGTTTCCTGGCGCTACTGTATGCCGGAATCCATCGTACACATCTGTGGCTCTTTTGCCCTTTCCATGCAGCGTAATCTTGCCAATAAGCGGAGGTTACGTACAAAGCGCCTGTTGGATCTCAGTTGTACCTGCCTTTTCGGCATTGTTGGCTTGCCGCTCTTTCTCATTCTTGCAGCTCTCATTCGCATGGACAGCCCCGGCCCGGCCCTTTTTCGACAGCGCCGCCTTGGTAAAGACGGAGCCTATATTTATGTCTATAAATTCCGCACAATGGTACAAAATGCGGAAGATGTCTTAAACCAGTGCCTGGACGAAAACCCTGACCTCGCAGAGGAATGGGCAGCAGATCACAAACTGCGCAACGACCCCCGCATTACGCGCATTGGCAATTTTCTACGCCGAACAAGTCTTGATGAGCTTCCTCAGCTTATTAATGTAGTACGCGGAGAAATGAGTCTCGTAGGGCCACGCCCAATTGTGGCAGAAGAAATAGAAAAATACGGCGAGACCTACACTCTCTATTCTCGTGTGCCGCCGGGAATTACGGGGTTGTGGCAGGTTTCTGGCCGTAACGACGTTTCCTATGAAGAGCGGATTGCCCTTGACCGCTATTATATCTCCAACTGGTCGGTGTGGCTCGACCTCTATATTCTCATCAAGACTATTCCTGAAGTTCTGGTTCGCCGTGGTGGATATTAGAGAAAAACGCTAATTAGTTCGTGTAACGATTTTTTGGGGAAGCTCTGCTTCCCCAAACCCCATCGGCAAAGGGGGTGACCCCCTTTGCAATCCTCATTTGAGTTCGTTGCACAATACAGCAAATTCAGTTTAGTCTTCCCTTGAAAAGTCTTCCGAAGGCTCTTAAGAGCTAAATGCCAAGAGAAGACATAATTTTTATCGAATGATTTCAAAGCAGAAGCTGCTTTGAAATAAAGGCACGCCGCGCTGCTCGCTTGCGGGCGTTTGCTGGCGCATCCGCAGAGGCCATTGTGCAATGGCCTCCATTTATTTCAGATTACTACAATCCGAGGCCATGAAATGGAAGCCTTTGCAAGTGAAATAGAAGAAATAGCGCAAAGTTGTAAGCAGGCGTGGCAGCGGGGACTTTTGGCAGGATTTAACGGAAACGCCAGTTGCCGGGTATCCCTTGATGTAAAAGATTTTCGAGAAAACCCGAATGTACCGGTTTCATCAGAAGGTTGCTTGATTACCTGCTCGGGTGTGGCAAAAAGTATGCTTCTGCCATCACATTTTGCCCTGCTGACCTTACCGGAGGGGCAACATATTGCGGGCCCTGCGGCGTCTTCTGAAGCAGCGATGCATCTTGCCATTTACCGGCAATGCCCACAAAGCAGGGCCATCTTACACTGCCACCCGCCTCACCTGCTGGCACTCAGCCTTCGCCTTCCCCCAGAAAACCGCCTGCAATTACCCCTTTTTGAAGCGGAAACGTACCGCGCTCAATTGGGCTTTACCCCATCCCATGCTCCTGGCACTGCTGCACTTGCCGCTGTCGTGGCAGAAAAAGCCGTAAGCTTTTCCGCAATCTGGATGGAACAGCACGGCCTGACCGTGCATGCCGCCACTATAGCGAAAGCATTGGGGCTCGCAGAAGAGCTGGAGCAGTTGGCTCGGATCCAGTTGTTAGCAAGTAGCCATGTTTGAGCAGATTACGCATATAACCGTGGAGCGCGATTTTTTGGCAGTCGCCTTCGGGAAGAACTAAGCCGCTCTCGAAGAAAAGGCAGCCTGATGAGGGGAAAGGCAAGCTAAGTAACCGCTATTTTCTGTCCGAACGATGGGGGGCACTTCTCACAATGGCCTCTGGCACGCTGCGCTGTCCCCTTGCGGTCGCTTGCTGCGCACGTCAGAGTTCACTGTATTATGAGGCCATTTTGCAATGGCCTCTATCAGTATTTTTACCTTCAAGATGAAATAATTGCGTCCAAATTTTACTCGGAACCGGATAGTAATAGAAGATATGTTCTTTTAACATGCTTTTAAAGCCCCAAAAGGGCCTTTAAAAGAAAGGCACGCTGCGCTGCTCGCTTGCGGGCACCTGCTCCGCAGTTGCCTGAGGCCATTTTGCAATGGCCTCATTATGCAGCGAACTTAGCTGCGCATTTGCTCTAAAAGCCGCTCCAAGACCTGCTCCCCTGCTTCCGCTGCCGCACAATGCATTTCAACCCCCGAAGCGGCCACATGCCCCCCCCCGCCAAAGTGAGCCGCCACCACGCGAACATCCACATCTCCCATGGAGCGCAAACTTATTTTACTTCGCGCTGCACCATCTTCTCGCACAAAAAGAGCAACGCGAACGCCTTGCAGCCGCCGCAGCCATCCCACAAAGCCCTCCAGGTCGTCTTTGGTGCAGTTACTCTGGCGCAGCATCGCTTGCGTTACAATGCAGCAGGCCACAGTCCCTCCCCCATGCAGCGTCACCTCTGTCATCAGCGCTCCCCAAAGGTGCATACGCTGAAGTGTCCAGTGATTCTCGTGGCGCTCCGTAAATTCCGCCACATTCAGCCCGCCCGCCAAAATGCGCGAGGCCATGGCAAAGGCCCCTTGCGTAGTATTGGAAAAGGTGAAGTTTCCCGTATCTGAAACGAGACATAAATAAACGGCCTCACCCACAGCCCCACTCAGTGGAACACCACAAGCCTCCGCCAGAAGCCCCACCATCATACCCGCAGCAGGCATGGCAGGGTCAATCCAATTATGCTGGGCAAAAGGAGCATCGCTCACATGGTGGTCAATGCAGAGTGATGCCGTTTGCTCCCAGCCAGGCGCAACATTATGCTCGAAAAAAGCCTTCAGTTCCGACCCGGTGCGAGCCGCATCACCGCAATCCACCACCACTACCAAATGCGGAATCCAATCGCCAAGCTCACCAAGGGTAGCCACCTGCCGCCAAGGCAAAGACAGCCACTCAAGAGAATGCGGAACTCCAGAAGTAAGAAACAAACAAATATCATACCCAAGGGTCTCACATACATAGCCCAAGGCCAGCATAGCTCCTATGGAATCCCCATCAGGGGAGGTATGAGGGGCAATGAGCACACGCTTACCCGCGTGGCTCTGAATAACTGAAAGTGCGTTTGTGAACATTACTTACCTATTTTACTTACGTCCTATTTGCAAAAATTGTATAGTTAATCTTAGCCAAGGGTATTTCCCTTAGCTTCCGCCGCAAGAACCGCATCAATAATCGCCCCGCGCACACCGGCTCTATCTAAATGGTTCGTCCCGGCCACGGTCATACCCCCAGGAGAAGTCACCTGCTCGCGCAAGAGCACAGGGTGCAATCCCTTTTCCGTCGCAAGGGCCGCACAACCCGCACAGAGTGAAAGAGCTATTTCCCTGGAAGTCTCACGAGATAAGCCCATACTCACACCCGCCTCAACCAAGGCATCCACCATATAAAAAACATAGGCCGGCCCGCATCCGGCAAGGGCGGAAAAAGCATTCATTCTGCTTTCCGGCAGCTCCACGGCCATGCCGAGCCCCGAAAATAACGAATGCACCGCTGCCTGCTGGCTCTTGGAAACAGCATCGTCATGACAAATACCAAAAAGTCCTTTACCCACTGCCACAAGGGTATTGGGCATGATCCGCGTTACCGGGCAAGCTCCCCCGCAGGCCTCGCGCAGTGTGGCGAGGCGCACACCCGCTGCCACCGAGACAACCAGCTTGTTCTCGCGCAAAACCGGCCTTATCTCCCGCAGCACATCGACAATCTGATATGGCTTGACCGCCACTACAATGATTTCCGCCGCACTGGCGAGATTTTCCGAAGAATCCAGCGGAAAAGCCCCAGCCTGACACAAAGAAGCACGGGTGTCTTCATTACGCGCATATGCATACAAGGGAAAAGCCTTGCGCAGCGTCTCGTTCTGCAAGACGCCCGCAGCAATGGCCTTGCCCATCTGCCCGCAGCCGATAATTCCTAAATTCATAGGGAGATCCTTTAAGATAGAAGAAGAAGTATCGGGGGAGGGGGAAAAACCCCTTTTTAAAAAGGGGT
>JAVBJS010000051.1:0-50646 GCA_031546885.1 Desulfovibrio sp. | reverse complement strand
TTTTCCCCCTCCCCCGTTTTCTCTCTTTCCCATACTTTCTAACAAGAGTGCGGGTGATAAAAGTTCCTTGAGCATCCAAAGCAAGGGGCGCGTGGGTTACAGCACTACCGTGCGGGAATTCGGTATCTTCTGCCAGCGCGATATTGCGATTGCGCTCAATGCCTGTTGTAGGCGAGCGCAGGGCGGCGATTCCTCCGGCGATATGTCTATACTCATGATTTTGATGCAAAATAGTAACAAAATCTGAGGCGTCAATGACAGCAGTTTGCTTTTCCAACTGCGCATGGAGCAGCCACGTATCCCAGATAAAACGCCCTATGGCAAAGGGAGGAATATGTTCCCACAAACCGGCCCGAAAGGCAAAATAATCCATTCCGGTTGCGGAGTGGAGCTTGCCTGTGCTTGTGGCATGAGCTCGCAACAGATGCGCCCAGTTAGACAACGAAAAATCCAATGGGGTTGCCTGGTCATAATTCCACCGGCGACCTACCATGAGAAAATTTTCGAATTTTGCTGCCGCAAGGGAAATCGCCTTGGGCAGGTCGTCAAAGAGAATGATGTCTGCATTTACATAGCAGAGAACATTTGAGGTGGCTGTTTCCTGCGCTTTGGCAAAAAGGTCGTTGAGCAAAGGGGTGCCGCAGTCGTTATAGCGCAAGTTGGGTACATGAATGAGGCCCAGCTCCGCGCACACTTCTGCCACACCGGCGTCGTTTCCAAGCAAAATTATTTCGGGCCGTGGCGTAAGCTTTGTCCAACTGACAAGGGCATTTCGTTGAATGATTCCCTCATGTCCTATAAAGGGCTTAGGAACGGCAAAAAGCGTAAGCCCCGGTGCTCGAGCCTTAAGAGGCGCTCGATGGCGCAAAAACCGGGCCTGTAAATCTTTTGCAAAATCCGCCGCCGCAGGGTGTGGATTGCGTGTGCCAAACTCTACATCTAAAGCTTGGATAGCCATTTCTCCTAACCCTTGCCGTGCTATGGCTATAGCCATGGCATAGAGAACGCCGGTGCATTCCGGGGCGGTTTTGTTGATATCGGCAAGAAGGTCAATGGTTTTTTCCAGCATTCCCGCAGCGTAGCACTGCCGTACCTCCGGCATAATTGCGTCTGCTGCCGGATGCGATCCAACTACCCCATCCAAGGGATGATGCAATACAGACCCACAGGTTTTTTTGAAAGCCCCAGCATCAAAAGAAACGTCAGGCCGGACGGGCTGTACAGAAAAACTTGCATGCCTGCCCTTTGCTTCAAAGTGCAGAGGGATGCGGTGCTTGTTCACATAGCGCATGAGGGGGATTACTTCAGGGAATCCCCAGAAGGTGCCTCCTGCATGATACGCTGCGTAATGGGCATGAAAAAGCTGTAGCCAGTCAATCTCATTCCGTATCTTTTCGTTAAAAATCGCAAGCTCATTTTCCGGGGTGACTTGGTCTTCGCAATGCCACAAGTCATCAATTACGACAAGGCTGCCCGTGGGGAGATAGGGGAGGGCATTTTTCAGCACATGGCTCATGATGGGCGCTTCGGCCAGGTCGTGAGCGTTTACAAAAAAAAGTACCCGGTCTGTGCGATCCCAGAGGGAGGTAAAGTTTGTTTGTAAGATATTTTGCTTGATGAATTGCACGCGGGACGAGTCTATGGAGATGAGGCGCTGCGAACGTGCCAGCTCGTCAAAGCTCACGTCTATGGCCTTTATCTTGGCCTCAGGTGTTGCCATGAGCCAGGTGCGCAAGGACATCCCTTCAGAGGTGCCAAGCTCCACTATGACCGTTGGGCGAAAATCCCGCGCCATGCGAAAGAGCGCCAAAAAGGATTCTTTGGATTGATCTCTATAATACAGCCGGTTGTTCACAGAAGCCAGCAATTCTATCCAGTGCTCAAAGGTACTAAGAGCTTTTTCTTCATCCATAGGCGCGGTAGAGCGCACAGGCATAGCGGAAGATGATACCGTCAGGGGCACCTGTATGGTGGTTTTTGAAGGCTTTGCGGTGAAAAATGCATCCGAATTACTGATTTTTTCACCAGCATAGCCCCAAGAATTGAGCAGCTTGGTTATGGCGTCCGGGTGGTAATCAAACTGAGCGGTATTTCTCTCGTAAAATTCCAGTAAAATGTCTGGCTTAAACTGGCGGATACACTGCTCTCCTCCTTGCAGCACAAAGAGTTCACAACCCCCTGTGTCAATTTTCATGAAATCTATGTGCGGCGGCTTTTTACGCGCTACAATATTGTCCAGCGTATCTACCGGTACGCTGATTTCTCTCCATTCATTAAAGCGCATGGGGCGTCCCATATTGGCAAGGCCGGAATCCCTGCCCGATGCGGGTATGCGTAAGGTTACATCCCCCACTTTATTGGAGAGGGCAATGGGGAAGGTTTGCACCTTGTCTGTCAGTTTATTTAATACGAGGTTATTTTTGAGCAACCGGTAAACCTCTGGATTTGGCTCAAAGGCAAAAAAGCGCATATCGGGGGCAATGGTAGGCAAAAGGCAATAACAGCCTGTATTTGCACCAATATCAAGGCAGAAGGGAGCCTTGACAGCTTTTGTCTTGGTAAAAAAGTAATTGACCATTTCAGTATCCCACAAATGGGGAATACTATGGGTATCTTTGCTGTGCCATGCGCCGCCAACCTGTGTGGAGTCCCGGTCAATGTGAACAGTGCGCCCTTCAACAAAGGCGGCCGTATCGACAGTGCAGAAGGAAACTTCAGCCGTGGGGATTATGTTGTCGCTGTCTTTCATCTGCCGCTTTGGCAGCTCTGTGCGAAGCAAGGGCGAATCTATTTTACGGCGCGAGGCTATGAAAATGCTGCGCTGGAGGTTGCGCCGATGTTGCGATACGGGCCAGGCCAAGGGAAAATCGCGGTGATCCGGCTGGGTGGCTGTTATATAAACATAGGGAAAATATTGTTGGAGAGCCTTCATGATCCAGTCACGCCCAGGCCGGCACCCGGCACCCGCATAGGCTTGGTCAATGAGAGTATTGTCTTCAGTAGTTATATTAACTTCACCGTTGTCATGCCCAAAAACGCAGGTTTCAAGAAGCAGAAACTCCCGCGTTACCCGGGCAAGATCGCAAATAACCTGCGCCGGGTCAGGAAGATGATTCAGCGTTCCATAACAAACACAAATATCAGCGGAACCGAGAGCGTCATGGCTGTGTGGCTCTGTGAGGTCGCGCTGGAATACCCTTCCTTGCCGGTGAGGCTGCCATTTCAGATTTACCTGAATATTATCTGAGCGAGCCTCTGTTGAAAGAATGCCGCAGCCTTTATCTTCAAAAAACTTTGTCAGCATACCCGCTCCGGCTCCCACTTCCAGCACGGATTTTCCGGCAATGGGGAGCGCGAGGCTCTCCAGATGAGACAGGCGGGCCACGTTGATATCTATAGCTTCTGTACTAAGAAAGACGGAAGCAAAGGGCTCTTTCTCGCGTTCTTGCGCAAGGGCTGTATAATAGAAGGTAAGCTTTTCCCGTATGGAAACAGATGGATTAGGATGCGCAAGACTATCTGCGGGGCTTGCATAGGCGCTGGTGGGTAAAGCCTCGCTGTCATGCAAAAATTCCCGCAGCAAGGTCTGATTTACCAATTTGTCACTTAATGGCCAGGTGCGCAGCTCATTGGCTGCTTCCGCCAAGGTGAGAGTTTTAGGGTCGCCCAAAAAGAAGGGCGCCCAGCGAGCTATCTCTTCAAAAGCTCCGTTCAGCCCGTGCGAAAAATATGGGTAAGCGCTGCATTGCTCATAACGGCAGGGGATTGTTGCAGGATTACTCAAGCGCTCGGCAAGGCTTGCGTGGGGGACTGTTTCCCCTGCCGCATTACAGCAAAGTCCTATTTTTCCGGGTGTTCGGGCGTTATTCCAGCTAAGAAGCTGGTTCCCGGCGCGGCAAGGCACACCCTGCGAATATATCCCACCAAGAACCTGAATGGCTGTGGTCACAAAAGGGGAAAGGGTGATAATGCGCTTTAACTCGGCAAGACTGTAATTTTGTGGGAATGTTCTACCATTTTGCTTGCCGCAGTAGGCTACAATATATACAGCCACCCCAAGTTCGCGCCACTGAGCGCAATATTCAGTTATCGTATCAAGGTCATCTGGTCGGGCAATATAATGAACAGAGGTACGGATGCCTGCGTTTTTCCAGCGCAAAACACGCTCTTTCATATAATCAAAGGTAAGGTTTCCCTCAAGATGATGCGTAATATCAATGGACCCGCGCCGAAAACACTCCGCATCTTTTAAAATGGAGTCAAGCCGCGTGAGGGAAATGCTGGTGTTGGACTGCAAGGAAACAACGTGCCCGCATTCCGTTGCCACACGTGAAAAATGCGAAAGACCTGTGTGAATAAGGGGCTCGCCGCCACTGACCCAAAAATGTGTGGGCGGAATTTGATGCAGGCTAGCCAGCAGGAGGGGATTTTTTAAGAAATCTTCCGAATTTGTACGGGGCTGCCCCTCGCAATCGTTGCACTGCAACTGGCACCGGGGAGACGCAAAAAGGTGGATTGCCGGTAATGCAAATAGTGCACGCAAACGCTGTTCTTCACAGGAGGCAGCCGCAGCTACCGTCTCGTAGGGTTGTAAGGGAACAAACGTCATGTCGGTACAAACACTCATTGCATACTCCTTGGTAGGCATTCTCTGCTACGCTTTACACAATGATCTTGATACTCCGTACAACAGGTGTCCGCAAGGGTTGTACCGGGAAAAATTCATTACTGCATAGCACTTTGGGAATAAAAGAAATTATGTGGCTGAACGGTGCAGCGTAGGTATTTTTTTTAATGTTATTAAGAACTTATCCATAAATAAGGATGTTCGCGGTCAATAGCTGCGTCAAATGCCTTTTTTGTTCTGGGTCGAGGACATAAGAGTCCACTCCCTCCGCAAAAAAACTATTTTCCTTGCTCTTGCCACACGCTCTCCTTATTTATGGATAAGTTCTAAGGCTTTTTGCTTGTGTTGGCGGCCAAGCTCAAAATGTTCATGCATAATTTGCACCAAAACATGAGGCCATTGCACAATGGCCTCAACATACCATAGCGCCAAGTTACATTCAAGCAAGATAATAATTGAGGGGGTATAGGGGAATGATTCCCCCGTACCCCCTCCGCAATATTGAATACAACGCAGAGTACCACGCGCAGATTACTCAAAGCAAAATTCTACGGTAAATTCTCCACCAGGGGAAGTAAAGGGAATAACCATGACGGGGCTATTGGCGGTGTGGCGGATGGTGTGTTTTTCGCCCATAATAACAGAAGGAGTGGAGCCTTGCAGGGCAAGCCCCTGGCCTGCAAGGTGGGCACGTGCCTGCCCGGAAATCATATTGCTCATTTCCCCCACAGCGTCCTGGGTGTCTTGAATAACGTCATGAATGTCGTCACCAAGCATTCCCTTGACCAGTGAAATTGCGCAGGCGCGGGTAAAGGAAACGGCAATGGTTCCTCGCTTGTCGCCTGTTACACCAACAATGGCAGAAATTTCCCCCTTTGCAAGGAGGTCTTTTTTCACATAGGGCGCACCGGCAGTGGCCGTGATGCCAGCCATTGTCTGTAAAATATCCAGTGTAGCTTTTACAAAGGGCTTTGCAATTTCAACTCCAGTCAGCATGCAATCCTCGAATAGTTCAGGGTAATTCGGTTTCAGAGTATTTTACGCGGAGAGCAGGCGGTAGACATGAATTTACAACAGCCTTACCTTTCATACTACAATGAAAAATTGTACTATTAATACTTATAAAACGCAATGCACTCTCCGTTAGAAACGGGGCATTCGCAGCTCATTTGTTACTGCCGGGGCAGCGATTTTGAGAGGAGCAGAGTTCCATAAAAATAAAAGCAAAAGAGCAGCTTTTACCGTGCCCCTTTGGGAAACAGAATGACCCCTATGGTTTTCAGGAGAATTTTTACTTCAAGCAAGGCGGACATATGCTTGATATAAAAGAGATCATACTCAAGCTTATAACGGGAATCTTCAAGAGATGCGCCGTAGGGGTAGCACACCTGTGCCCAGCCGGTGATACCGGGTTTAACTGTATGGCGCACATCATAGTAAGGAATTTTGGCTGCCAGTTCGCGCACGAAATCCATCCGTTCCGGGCGTGGCCCCACCATGCTCATATCGCCGCGCAAGACGTTGACGAGCTGTGGGAGTTCGTCAATGCGTGTTTTACGGATAAATTTGCCCACGCGGGTAACACGAGGGTCTCCTTTTATGGCCCAGACAGCACCATTTTTTTCCGCATCTTGACGCATGGAGCGTATTTTATAAACGACAAATTCCACGCCGTGCAAACCAACACGCTTTTGCTTGTAAACAATAGGGCCTTTGGACTCAAGGCGAACCGCAAGGGCAGTGAGCAAAAGAATGGGCAGTGTGAGCAAAAGCAGGGCTGCGGAGAAAAATACGTCAAAAACCCGCTTGAGCCGTCGTGTGGAATTGGTCACGTTGAGGTTGAATCCATCTTCCAGAAGCAGCCATTCATCTTCAATTAAATCAACGGGAACCCGTGCGGCAAGGCGTTCGTATAGCCCGCGCATATCGTTGACTTTAAGGCCTTTGAGCTTTGCGTCAAAGAGGGACTTGGCAAGGTCGGCATCCAGATAAAAAGTATCCAGCACAAGAACGCGGGTGGCCTGGTATTTATCCACCAGCGCCAGAATGATATCTGCACTGCCCAGCCATTTTCCGGCCTGTTCCGGGTCTGCGCCTTCTTCACCTGCATATCCCAAAATCTGCGCTTCGGGCATATGCACGGTGAGCACCCGACGGGCTCGCTCTGCCATGCCAGCCCCAAGAAAAATCACTTTTTCAGGAGTAGCTATGTAATTTCTGCTGAACCAAAAATATATTCCTCGCCAGCCGAGCGAAAGGGCAAGGTTGAGCAGCATCTGAAAAACAAACATAAACCGGGGAAAACGCCAGTGTTCAAAGCTGTAGAAAGTAAAACCAGCCGCAATAATGCCTAAAAGCACCGCCATAAGCACGCGGATAACACTATCCTTAAAGTCTTCACGCCCGATGGAATAGCAATCGAGCATGTAAAAGAACAGCAGGAAGATAAGGATGGTAAAGGTTGAAGCGCCCGTGTAGTCTTCAAAGATCGCCAGTTCCGGTGGCAGCATGTACCAAGAACTCACTGCAAGTGCCGTAAAAATACATATCAGGTCAAGAATGCGAAAAAAAATCCGCTTATCTTCACTCACAGTGATATCCTTTACAAAATGGTAAGACAGTTTTTTGAGTAGTGTGGGGTTTTTCCCCATATCTTGTTAAGGCCTAGCTAAGAACTTATCCATAAATAAGGATGTTCGAGGTCAATAGCTGCGTCAAATGCCTTTTTTGCTCTGGGTCGAGGACATAAAAGTCCACTCCCTCCGCAAAAAAACCATTTTCCTTGCTCTTGCCACACGCTCTCCTTATTTGAGTTAGTTGCACCATACAGCAAATTCAGTTTAGTCTTCCCTTAAAAAGTCTTCCGAAGGCTCTTAAGAACTAAATGCCAAGAGAAGACATAATTTTTATCGAATGATTTCAAAGCAAAAGCTGCTTTGAAATAAAGGCACGCCGCGCTGCTCGCTTGCGGGCGTCTGCTGGCGCATCCGCAGAGGCCATTGTGCAATGGCCTCTATTTATGGATAAGTTCTAATTCCCATATCCCGCATTATGCCTTGGGCGACAATAACCGCATCAAATTCTTCTTCGGCAATGCGCCTGCCCCGGCACCCCATGTCTGCAATATACTGAGGCTCCAGAATTAAGGCTTCCATGGCAGTTGCCAAGGCTACGGCATTGCGTACCGGCACAAGAAAGCCATTAACCCCGTCCCTCACTACTTCACGCGAGCCGGGGGCATCTGCTGCAATGACAACGCGCCCCATGCTCATGCCTTCCATGAGGGAGCATGGGGTTCCTTCCCGCCATGAAGGAAGGATAATGGCACTGGCGTCAGCAATATACGGCCGGACATCCCGTGTCTCGCCCAGGTATTCAATAACACCTTCGGCCTGCCACTGTTCCACTTCGGAGCGGGGGATGGAGCCCACCCCCTGTTCCATTGGCCCAAGGATGCAGAAACGCGCATCAGGATAGCGGGCCTTCACACGTACCGACGCCGTATAGAAATCCCGCAGCCCTTTGGCTTCTAAAAGCCGCCCGATGAACAAAAAAACCGGCGGTGTTACAATAGCAGGAGCAAGCGCAAAATGCCGAGTATCAACGCCTGTCCCCTTGCTCATACAAACATGCGTTTTTTCTGTGATAATGGAAAGCTTTTTGAACAGCTTTCTGTCGTCGTCATTTTGAAAAAAGACTGTTCCGGCACAGGCAAAGGCGAGCTTATAGAGAATGCGCGCCACTTGCATAAGCGTATTTTTAATAAAGGAGCCGCCTTCAAACATAAAACCAAGGCCTGTAACCATGAGGTTACGTTGGGCTTTTTTCGGAAAACCCGCAAGGGCGGAAGCAAAGGCTCCATAGATGACGGGTTTGATGGTAAAGGCGAAGAGGAGATCCGGCCGCTCCAGACTAAAAAGCTTCCGCAATGATATAAGAGTTTTGATATCTCGCGCAGGGTGCAGCCCCTTCCGGTCAAGGGGATAATGAACAAGGCGCACTCCGAGGTCACCCAAGGCTTGCTCCCAGGCCGGATCATCCCCCGCCGCAGGCTCCGGCACACAGCAAACAACCTCGTGCCCCGCACCTGCCAATTGGCGGATCAGAATGCTCCAAAAGTTACTCATGGCCCGCGCCTGATTGCCAAGCATTACTATTTTCATCCACACTCCCGCAGGTAGGGCGGTTTGAATTGTTGCATACCAGTGAGGCGCTTTTTACTTAGGGGCAAGTCCCAATGTACAGGCGGAGGGCATGGCAGGCAGGCGGGCAGCAAGCAGGCGTAAATGTTTGCGCTCTTCGTCAATACAGAATGTAAGGTGCTGTTTCTCAGAATCCGGCACCAGCGCCTGGAGGGAATGAAAAAATAGGAGGCTATCTTTTTCAAAACGCATGGCGGTGCCCAAAGGGCTCTCCATAACGGCACTTTCCAGATTAGGCATAAAAAGATCGTTAGAATCTATAACCGCACGAACATAGGCAAAATATTCATCATCATCACTCCCGGCGGGCAAGGTAAGACCCCCCAGGCGTTTGAGCATGGTGGAAAAAATATTTTCATGGCGGCGTTCCTCTTCTGCCATAAAAGCAAAAAATTCTTTGTCCTTATCCCCAAGTGTCTTATCCCGCACAGAAAGATAAAAGGCCTGCCCACGTCGTTCAATTTCAACAGCAATGGCAACGGCATCCGCCGCGTTGACAAAACTTGCCATATTCTCCTCCTGTTCGTGAAGGGCTTATACCCTGTTTGAGACCAGTCTTACTGTGATTACAGCTTTTATTCGCCCGGATATTTCACAGTCCGGGCTTATACTACGCCCCATAGGTGCGGGCAAGCTCTACAATAACCTCAAATTCATGCGGTTTCACCGGCTGCACAGACAGCCTGCTGCCTTTGCGCAAAAGCTCCATGCCGGCAAGCTCCGGCTGAATGCGCAAGAGCGCGAGGGGGAGCACCTGGGCGAATTGTGTTACAAGGTGAATATCCACCAGGTACCAACGGGGCGCTTCTTTGGAAGATGCGGCATCATAGTGCTGTGCAGCCGGATCCCATTGGGTTGGGTCGGGATAGGCGGCGCTTGCCACTTCTGCAATTCCGGCAATTCCTACATCGGTGATGGAGTTGTAAAAAAATACCGGATCCCCCACCTGCATGTCATCTCGCATAAAATTTCTGGCTTGATAGTTGCGTACCCCATCCCACATGGTGGTTTGCTGGGGAAGTGCCGCCAAATCACGGATGGAAAAACAGCCAGGCTCTGATTTCATGAGCCAGTGACGCATAGCAACATTCTCCCGCGTGCCTTAAAATGGCCCAATGGCGGTGATGACGACAGAATCTGTGGGGACAGATTCATGAACACCTACGACCTTTGTTTTGAGCTTTTCAATCTTTGCCACTATATCCATGCCTTCCACCACCTGCCCAAAAACGCAGTAGCCGAAGCCGTCCGGGGTTGCTTCAGTAAAATCAAGCTCAGGATTATCCACCGTATTGATAAAAAATTGTGCTGTAGCGCTGTGCGGTTCTCCCATTCGAGCCATGGCTACGGTGCCGCGAAGATTTTGCAATCCATTGGCGGCTTCGTTAACAATAGGAGCGTGGGTGGATTTTTCTTCCATACGCATGGTGAGGCCGCCACCTTGGATCATAAAGTCCTTAATAACCCGATGAAAAATAGTTCCCCGGTAAAAATCTTCTGTGATATAACGC
Source organism: Desulfovibrio sp. (assembly GCA_031546885.1). Classification (GTDB taxonomy): domain Bacteria; phylum Desulfobacterota; class Desulfovibrionia; order Desulfovibrionales; family Desulfovibrionaceae; genus Frigididesulfovibrio. The sequence goes on along the minus strand of JAVBJS010000051.1, from coordinate 40,306 downwards.
AAGAAATTTTCTACTGTAACTGGGGCTTTTTCAGGAAAAAGCTCCAGCAAAATATCACCAGAAGAAGTTTCTACCAAAATGAGAGGGTTGTCCATTGAAGGGATGCTCCTTATAAGGTAAGAGAAGAATCAGCATAGCTGATATTGACGCCCACTACAAGGAATTATACACAGGATAGCTAGCTGTCAACAGTTTCACAGTGTTTCTCAGGGTGAATGCATTTAATTTGGAGAAGGCCAAGCTATAGAATGGCATGGGACTTTGCCCATACCCCGCAAGGGACTGCCCTCCCTTGAACCGGTATTTAGAGTTATAGGAGCGCAACACGGTTGTCTTATAACAAATTGAGATGCGCTGACCCCGTACTATTTTCAGGGTGAATGCGCAATTGCCCTAACAACACCAAGGAGGCTTCGCAATGTCCGCCAGCCAGACCCCCTCTCTGCCCGCAACACTTATTGATGCCGCTACCCGTGCTGAACTCTCCAAGATGTATGCAAATTTTACACAGCAAATAGAGCTTCACACATACGTTTTGCGTGCAACTTCTCCTGCCAATGGTTCGGGCAAAGCCGCCGTAAAAGTTGGTACAGACCAGCACGAAGCCCTTTATGAAGAATTTAGCGTTCGCTTATGCTCTGAACTTGCAAGTACTTCTCCACATATGCAGCATATTCCGCATGTGGGTGAAAAAACAGCCTTTGGCGAAAAAATACAATTTTTCCCCACCATTTTGCTGGTTGTTAAAGGGCAAAGCAAACCCCTTTTCCGTATGACTGGTGCGCCCCTTGGGGAGGAATCCCGCACCTTGGTGCAGGCACTGGATCTTTTGGGCCACGGCACAAGCACCCTCTCAGATACTGCCATTACCATTTTATCTGAACTGAAAACCCCGCGCCATGTTCGCGTCTTTAGCTCTCCCGGCTGTCCCTATTGCCCAGGGCAGGCCATCAATGCGCTTAAAGCTGCCATGCAGCGTCCCGATTTTGTTACAGCAGAATGCGTTACAGCAGATGAATACCCAGAGTACGCAGCAAAATACAATGTGGGTTCCGTTCCTCACACCCAGTTTACAGAAGACCATGCAGGCGTTGGGCTTATGACGGAAGCAGCCTTCATTCACGAGCTTACCCACCTTGCGCCTCTGCCCCTTGGCCCCATTCTTAATGATGCCCAAGCTCAGGAGCTTGACCTCGTTATTCTGGGGGGTGGCCCCACAGGCCTTTCGGCAGCTATTTATGCCGCCCGCTCAGGCCTTGATTCCGTTGTTTTGGAGCGCGAAAGCTTTGGCGGACAGATTAATGTCACCCCCACCGTTGAGAATTACCCAGGTTTTGCTTCCATAGGAGGAACACAGCTTGGCGAAATTCTTACCGCCCACGCCCGGCAGTATGCGCCTCTTGTACGTACCTCCGTGCAAGCCATTATGCGCGACTATGTTTTCTCCGTACATACCCCGGAGCGGATCTTCAAGGCAAAAGCTCTGCTCTTTGCTACAGGTGCCGAGTGGAAAAATCTTGACGTGCCGGGTGAGCACACCTTTTTCGGGAAAGGCGTTGTTCACTGCGCATCCTGTGACGGGTATATGTATAAGGGAAAAGCTGTCATTGTTGTCGGCGGTGGCAACACCGCCCTTACCGATGCTCTGCATCTGAAAAATCTGGGAGTTTCCGTCACCATTCTCCATCGTCGCGATGCTTTCCGGGCAGAAGATGCGCTTCAAAAAGCCGTTGAGCGAGAAGGAATCCCCGTTGTCTGGAATAGCATTGCCACAGAAGTGCTTGGCAATAAAAGCGTCACCGGATTGCGCATTAAAAATACCGTCACAGGTGCCGAAAGTACCCTGTCCGCAGCAGGCATCTTTATTGCTGTAGGTCAAAAGCCAAACACAGAGCTGGCAGTACCCCTTGGGGTTGCCCTTGACAGCACAGGGGCCATTATCGTTGATGCGGAACTGCGAACCAATGTCCCTGGCATTTATGCCGCAGGCGATGTCTGCGGCGGAACACAGCAGATAGTAACAGCCGTCAGCGCCGGCGCACGAGCAGCCCTTAGCATCTTTGAAGACCTGCAAAAAGAAAAAGCATAGTTATATCACGTTATTTGCGGAAATTGGATAATGGTTTGGAGGAGCTCTGCTCCTCCAAACCATTTCGCATCAACGTATATTACATCGAGAGGCCATTGTGCAACGAACTCTGGCGCTTGCTGCGTAGTTGCCAGAGGCCATTGCGCAATGGCCTCATCTTGAGTTCCCGTTGCAGAGATTGACGCAAGCAGCAACATGTACTATTATTTGTACAACTGAGGTGTATCATGCTTGACGCTGTTAATTATTCGGAAGCCAGAAAAAATTTGGCATCGCTCATGGAAAGCGTGTGCGACGACAGCGATGTTGTTGTTATCACGCGCAGAAAGGCCCGCCCTGTGGTAATGATGTCGCTGGACGAATATAACAGTATTCAGGAAACCGGCTACCTGCTGCGTAGTCCCGCCAATGCGGAGCGCCTGCTGGAAAGCATTGCCGATCTGCAAAAAGGTAATGTGGCCGAACATTCCCTTGCCTCGCCGGAAGCAGAAAAAGACTGATGGCAAAGCTCACCTGGACTCCTCGCGCATGGGAAGATTATCTTCACTGGCAGGGGCAGGATAAAAAGAAAACTCTGCGTATCAACACACTCATCAATTCCGCCCTACGCACCCCCTTTGAAGGCGAGGGCAAGCCGGAACCGTTGCGATTCCAGCTTGCCGGGTTCTGGTCACGCCGCATTGACCATGAGCATCGGCTCGTTTACGCTTGGGATGAAAAAATGGATACTCTGACCATCTTGCAATGCCGTTACCACTATTCCAAAAGCTGAGGCGGGGGCATACTGTGTGACGAACTCTGGCGATTGCGCAGCAAGCGCCCGCAAAGCGCAGCGCAGTTGCCAGAGGCCATTGTGCAATGGCCTCATTTCAAGAAAAAGGCTGTATTGGATGCTGTTTCCATTGAGGGGAAAGGCTAGCCACGGGTATATCTTTCGACCTGTCGTTCCTGGCGTCTTTTCGCCCGCTTTGGTTCTCTTTTCTCCCTGCTGCCCGGCACAACTGTCGTATTTTGTGACATGCAGCCTGTTGGATCAGAAAGAGAAGAAAGCCGTTATTGAGAGGATACCACCCTTGCGCCAGCCATACTGCCGTACAATTCAAGGGGCCTTCTCTAGTGTCTAATTGTTAAAATTTCGAGCATAAAACTTCACTGTTTTCGAAAAATAACAAAAGTATAACATACTGATTTTTAATAGGCACGCCGACTCAGTCGGCGCAAAATCCTGTCGGATTTTGTAGTGCTTACTTTTGCAAGTAAGCACTAGCAGAGTTTCCAGCGCCGCTTGCTCTCCAGGTCTACTCCATAACTGCGAATACTGGATTCGGTTATTCTGTCTTTCAGGTAGTCTTCGTAGCCTTCAGGGTTGTCCACGCTGAAGCAGGTGGAATCGTTGCCGCCTATGCCGCCGGGGATGTAATCGCCCTTGCCGGCGTGGTCGGTGATCATGTCCGCATAAAAACAGATAGAAAGCCAGCGATTCTTCGGATCATCATCTACCACATCCATCAGGCCGAAAAATCCTCCCTCGCTCTGGGCAGAATTCACCAGGCGCACGGAGTGGCTTACTCCGGGCCGGTGCGTATACCGAATCCGCACGTCCGAGAGGCGTTTGGTGTGCTCCAGCAGCGCTATAAAGAGCGGCTTTACATTGTTTGGATCTTCTGTCCATTCATCAAGAAACTTCATCAGGCTATGGAGCATATGCTCCATTCCGTCCGGGGTTCTTATATCCATAAAACATCCTTTGCGTTCTCGCGTCCCGCACGGAGAATCCCGCACGGGACACGAGGTGGATTGTGCTACTTCTTCGCGGGAACAGCTATAGGATTAGCCTTGATGTTGTCCATCTTTTCGTAGAAGTTGCCAAGGTCAAAGGTATACGGCGCAACACTCTTACCTTGAGCCAAGGCGTCAATGCCAGCCTTGATCTTTTCTGGGCGAGCAGGAAGGTCGTGGATACGTACTTTTACTGCGTTATAGATGGCGTTCAGCACTGCAATGTGGCCGGAGCTTTGGAAAAGCTCTGCGCAGCCAGCCGAACCGAAGGGGTTGCTGGGGCGTGGGCTTTCCACAAACTGGACAGTGAAGTCATCACCATCAGGGATATCTTTAATGTAGGGAAGGCCTGCACCCACCAGCGAGATGTGCTTCTTCACATCCGAATAGTCTTCGGTTAAAGCAAAACCGATGGTGTGCGACATGCCGCCGTAAGCTTGACCTTCAACGGTCTGGTAGTTACCTACCACACCCACATCGGCTACGCAATGCATAGCGATCACGGTGGTCTTGCCGGTGGCGACTTCTACTTCCACTTCCGCCAGGAAAGCTCCCTGAGCGTATTCTGCAGAAGGGCAACCCTGACCAGTGTTTGGATCCAGATCCGAGGTCAAGCTTGCTGTGTTGTACTCGCCTTTATGCTTGGTTTCCAGGCCTTCCTTCACCATTTCCGCATAGGTACGGAAGGTGCCATTTGGCTTGCGCATGACGTCCAGCAATTTCTGGGCGGCATTAAATACGGCGTTACCATTCATGTAATGCGAACGGCTGCCACCGCTGGGGCCGTGAACGGCCGGAATGATGGTATCGTTCATTACCAACTTGATTTTCTCGTGGCTCAGGCCTAATTCCTTGAAGGCTTCGTGAGCGTTGACAAGCGCTCCGATATCTGCGCCCTGGCCCTGATCCTGCCAGTTACAGGAAACAGTGACGCCATTTTCTTCATTCAATTCAACGATAGCGGAACAATAATCGGCAGCTACGCTGGTGACGTTGTATTCACCGCAAGTTACACCGACACCACGTTTTTTTTCCGGAGTGGAAAGTTTTTTGGCACGGGCAAGGCATTCGTTGTATTTAACGCGCAACTTATCCAGCACCTGAGTCATTCCGTACACGCTGAACTTGTGGCCGTTCACAGATTCGTCGCCATCACGGTATACGTTTCTGTAGCGGAATTCCAGAGGATCAATGCCAGCTTTTTCTGCCAGCATGTCCATCAACTGCTCGGAAGCAGTGAAGGGCTGGGGTGAGCAAAAGCCGCGGTAAGCGGTGGAGTATGCATGGTTGGAAAGTGCGCACTCGGCAAGGCCCATGGCGTTGGGAATGGTGTACGGGGCGCAGAAGAAACGTGCGCCTTTCTGTACTGCAAGCGGGCTAATGGCAGTATAAGCACCCTTGTCGTACAATACGTTCCACTCAACGGCATTCAATTTGCCATCCTTATCGCAGCCGATACGCCCAAAGGTATACCCAGGAGCGCGCTTGCCGGTGTAGTGCATATGCTCTTCATAATTCAAGGTCAGGTTGACCGGACGACCGGTTTCCATAGCTGCAAGGGCTACCAGAGCGCAGGAGTGCGGATCCATGGAGTAGCCGAAGCTGGCGCCGGTGTGGTTTTCGATAATGCGCACCTTGTCTTTGGGCCAGCCAATGGCGGGTGGCACCATGTTCATGATCAGGTGTAAGAAGAGTGACTTGCTCTGAATATTCATTACGCCCTCATCGTCAATGTAGGCTTGAGCAACTTCAGGCTCAATGCTCATGTGCGGCTGACGAGTGGAGAAGAAGTGACCTTCAACCGTATGGGCGCTTTCTTTCAGGGCATCACGGGTGTCTTTACCGCGAAATACAGGCTGGTCTATGAACATTGCCGGAATACCGGGGTGGATGGGCACGGCCTTGGGATCCAGAGTTTCAATGGCAGTAGGATACTCTGGCAGCGGCTCCAGTTCGAATTTAACCAGTTTGGCGGCGGCGCGGGCCTGTTCACGGGTTTCCGCAATGACCAGAGCAAGAGGATCGCCCCAGCGGAAAACCTTTTTGTCAAGCAATACCGGGCGCTCCATACCTGAGTGTTTTACCCGCGGGTGAGCGATGCTGAAGGGAATGCGGTTAAGACCCTTCACGTCCTTATGGGTAAGCACTTTTACCACGCCGGGGGCTTTTTCTGCTTCGGAGGGGTCAATGCTCAGGATGTTGGCATGGCTGAGGCCGGGCAGTACCATGGCTGCTTCCAGGAAAGCGTGATTCTTGACGGCAATGTCATCACCAAAGTCAGCCTGGCCCAATACTTTGGCCAAAGCTGCGGGACGCGGGGAGAAGCGTGAGTTGTAAATGCGGCCGCTCTCAGGAAGAACATGCTGTAGGTCTTTTATTGTCTTTTCGCCACGCAGCACAGCCGCTGCGTCCATAACTGCGTCCACCAACTGCTTGTAGCCAGTGCAGCGGCAAGCGTTACGATGCTTCTGGAACCAGTCGCGCACGTCTTCGCGGGAAGGCTTTTGATTTTCCAGCAGCAAGGCGTATGCGGAAACGATAAAGCCAGGAGTACAGAAACCACATTGCACACCGCCGTGAACCATCCAGGCGACCTGAAGGGGGTGCAGATTGTCTGCGGAGCCGATACCCTCAATAGTGGTAACAGCAGCGTATTCTTTGATCGCTTTCATTTTGCGCACGCAGGCACGGATAACTTTGCCATCCAGAATGACTGAACATGCGCCGCACTGACCGGTGCCGCAGCCGACCTTTGTGCCGGTCAACCCCATGTCACGCAATGCTGTGGCCAGAGTAGCCTCTGGGTCACAGACCATCAAGCGTTCCACACCATTTATGACAAGGACTCTTTTTTTGAAGCTCATAGTAACCTCGTTTTGTGCGTTTATGATAATGCAATAACGTTTACGCAAGTTGGAATGGTTACGGCGGTAGGCCAGGTGCGGGGCTCGTATTGTGTTGATTCACCCGCAAAAGGGCGTTCACCTTATTCATCACCTATCCCGGCAGACCCGGGAAACTGAAGGGTGCGCTGGTGTAATCTTTTTGGAGCTGCCACCCCAAGTAATTACGCGAGTGATCAGCGCTCCCATCATCAGGCTAAAACCAATTAAAACGGGCAGCTTACTCAAAAATCTGTTACGTCAATCCGGCTGTGTAATCCGCAGTAGCAAGCAGGAACCCCCGGTCGGCACCGTCGGTGATTCGAATTTTAATCATCCAGCCATCTGTGTATGGCGCTGTGTTTACCGTGCTGGGGTCGGAGGCCAAAACCTCATTTACGGCTAAAATAGTTCCCGCAATGGGCATATACAGCGCATTCACAGCTTTAATGGATTCCACAGTGCCAAATTCCGCATTGCCATCATAGAACTTGCCCACAGCAGGCAGATCCACAAAGGCCACTTCTCCGAGCTGATCCTGGGCAAAGTCGCTGATGCCCACATATGCGGTACCGTCAGTTTCTTCACGCAGCCAGGTGTGTTCTTTGGAATATTTCAGAGTGTCGGGGTATTGCAGCGCGCTCATGGGGATTTTCCTTCCATCCGTCTCACGGTGATATTGTTCATGGGCAAAACGCTCTAGTGGCCCCCTGCCAGGGAAAGAGCCGCTTCATACATTCCTTCGGCCAAGGTTGGGTGGGAATGTATGGTTTTGGCCACATCGGCTGCTGTGGCGCCCAACTGCATGGCCAGAGCGGCTTCAGCTACCAAGTCTGAAGCGTGGGCCCCTGCAATGTGCGCTCCCAGAATTTTGCCACTTTTTTCTTCGCAAATTAATTTAAACAGTCCTGTCGGTTCACCCATGGCTTGAGCTTTGCCCAATTCGCGCATTTGAAAAATAGCGGTTTTTATCGGAATATTTTTGGCTTTTGCTTCAGCCTCGCTTATGCCCACGGTACCAATTTCCGGTGAGGTGAAAATGCCTGAAGGCACTACCCGGTAATCCATGCGCTCATCACGGCCAAAGCAATTTGCTACGGCGCACAGGCCTTCCACAGCGGCCACATGAGCCAGCATGATCTTGGTGGGGCCGAGTACATCCCCTACGGCGTAAATATTCTTGGCTGCAGTTTCCATACGGTCGTTCACGCTGATCCAGCCTCGCGCATCGGTTTCCACTCCGGCTTCTTTCAAGCCAAGGTCGCTGGAATTGGGTACACGACCCACGGTGGCCATCACAGTATCGGCTTCCACAGGCCCATTGCCCTTCCAGGCAAGCTCGGGGGCCACAAAGGGAGATGCGCCAAGGTTTACCAGAAGCGAGCCGTCCGGGCGTTTTTCCACTCCGGCTACAGTTGCGCCAAGCTCAACGGCGATACCGCGCTTTTTGGTCTCGCGCAGGATTAATTTGCTGATTTCCTCGTCCACGGCGGGCAAAGGCAGAAGGCGAGTCTGGCCTTCCACAATGCGAACTTTGGAGCCAAACGCCTGAAAGATGAAGGCCAACTCACAGCCGATAACCCCACCGCCCACGATGAGCAGGCGTTCGGGAACTTTTGTCAGGGTGAGGGCATCGTCACTGGAAAGGATATGGGTATGGTCCACGGCCAAACCTGGAAGATCCAGAGCATGGGAGCCGGTGGCGAGGATTACTGCATCGCCCTGCACCTCTGTTTCGCCGCCTTCATTGAGAGCAACAATAACATTTGTGCCGCCAGCAAGCCGGCCCTTGCCACGGAGCAGGGTAATTTTGAGCATGGCGCAGGTCTTTTCCAGACCGCCGCACAGTATTTGGCGAACTTTATCTTTACGGGCTACAATTTTGCCCATGTCGGCCACTGCCTCACCTACACCGGTGATGCCGAATTCGGCCAGGCGACGTGCCGTTTCCAGAGCTTCGGCGGAGGACTTGAGGGTCTTGGTGGGAATGCAGCCGCTGTTTAAGCAGGTGCCGCCCATGCTGGCGGGTTCAACCAGAGTGACGGCCGCTCCGGCTTTTGCTGCCGAAAAAGCTGCCGTGTATCCGCCGGGGCCACCACCTAAAATGATTATGCGCTTCATGAATATTCCCTTTATAGAAAAAAGTTACCCGGCAAGGTTCGCAGGGCGGAAACTTACTCGTCACACTCGTGAGTAAGATTGTAGATAATAGGGAAACCGCCTTCCAAGGAAGCCGTCACCAAGCAGCCTTGCTGCATAATCTTTTCCACTCGCTCGAAAACGGAGGAATATTCGTCACCCATATGCACGGCGACATCCAAAGTAATTTTTGCTACTCTGGCCCGTTTTTTTTCATCCAGCCCTGTTTCTAGGGTAGCTTTGGCCGTTACTTTGTCAAATTTGGCACCTCTGGTTTCCAGAGCTTTGGTGAGAGCGCCGCAAAAACAATACATGGCAGCAGAAGCCAACAATTGCTTGGCTGTTCCCCCGCGCTGCTCTTCAGGCACGGTGGAATTATCAATGACCAGATCGCCCAGAATTGGCGACCCTGTATGAATTGTCTGCACTGATCCAATGCGCTCGTATGTTACCGCAACTTCTGCCATGACTTTTTCCTTTCTTTACCCAGAGGTTATCCAAATAGTGCTGAGAGTAATACAAGCATTCCAAAAAGAAACAGGGAGACACGCCAGAGGTTTAGGCTGTGCCAAATCATAATAACGCGGGCCGGACAAAAGTCCAACCCGCGGTGTTATGCGTTTTATGCGCAATCGTGCTTATCCCACGGGGCGCGTGAGTCGCGCTCCATGGCGGCATCCATGCTGCGAATGGATTCCCGAAGGCTATCCATGTCCCGCAACCGGGAATTGGGATCTTTCATGACCTGGTACAGTACCCGGCCATCAGCGAGTCCCACGGGAATATTTACATCAACCATAGCACACAGAGTTGGCACCACATCGGCTACTGTAACAGGGCCGGTTATTTCCGCGCCTTTGGCTACAGCCATGCCCTGGAAGGCCAATACGCCTTTGCCGGCAACAATGATTGTTGTGCGGCGGTCGGCGGCTTCCAGAATTGGGCCAAGAGCGGCGTCAAGAGCTGCATCGTTGGCACCGGCCATCGTTACTACAGTGAAGGACGTACCTTTCTCCAGTTCGGCGGCGGCGTTTTCTACGCTTGTTGAAACAACGCCTTCCACCTTGGCAGCACGGGCGGCAAGATCGCTGCCTGTGTAGCTCATGAAGGCAGCTTTCTTGGTGAACTTTTCAATATTGGCTCCGGCCTTGATTACAGCCGCATCGGCAAGAATCAAAAGCGCTTTTTTTTCAGCCATTTTATTTCTCCTTTTTGTTGGAAGAAGTCACTGCTTCCCCTGTCTGCCCGGAAGATTTCTCCTCCGGGCGTTGGGGAGGCGTAACAGGAACATCGTGTGGCCAACCCACATGGTCGCACTCGGCGCAGAAGGTGATGTGGTTGCCCTTATCATGAAACATTTCACTTCCACACATAGGGCAAGTATGTTTGACGGCCATTGTGATGCCCTCCCTCCAAAATAATTATTTATCCAGCATTTGATAGAGAATTGCGCCTTCGCAATCCTGTGGTACCGGCCAATCCATAAGGTCGCAAATTGTGGGTACCAGATCGGTCAACCATGCGGTACGCTCAAGACGCAGGCCTTTTTTAATGCCGGGGCCTGAGAACACCAGGAAGTTGCTTACCGAACCCACGCCGTACTCAGCCGTGGTCAGGATTGGGCCATGCTGGGAGGAATACTTGGGATTCACAGCAAAGATAACGTCACCGACATGGTCGCCATACAGGCCGATCATTCGGGCGTCACGCTTGGTAAGGGCAAGGGCAACCATGCGTTCGCCGGTTTCCGGGTGCTTGTAGGTGTAGAGAGCATCAATAATTTCTTGCTGCACCTTTTCGTAATCTTCCGGCTCGACTATGCCGCCTGGATCGCGGCCCTTCAGGTTAACATAGATGAACGCCGTGCGCTGTGGAATAGCCTTGGACTCGGAAAGAATCGGAATCTGCGACTGAGACTTGAATTTACGCATCAGTGCGGTGGATTCCGCCTTTTCGTCCATCATGTCCATGTACTTGTTGTCGGTGTAACCGCCGCGCACAGCCAGACCTGCATTGACCAGAATGTCATAAGGATCCAATGTTGGGCCGTCTGTCGTGGCACCGTGGTCGGAAACAAGAATGAACATGGTTTCCGGCCCGGCTGCTTCCATCATGTCGCCGAGGATGTCGTCAAGGTAAGTCCAAACCATGCGGTCATGGTATTCGGCCTTGGCTTGAGCTTCAGGCGAAGGCGTTGTGGTCGGACAGAGATCGTTCATGATCTTGTGGTACATCCAGTCTGGTGGATGGTTGTGCATGTAGAACAGATCCCAATCGCAGCTCTTCATCAGCTTGACCGCAGCATCGCCGTTCCACTGGCAGTGTTGCAGGTTGCCTTCCAGCCATGTTTCGTCGTCTATCCAGCTCATCAGGTTGGCAAAGAAGCCGCCGAAGTTGCCGGGGATGCCCTTGTTGTCGCGCATCATTGCAGCGATTTCAGGAGGTGAACTCCAGCCGGATGTCTGCAAAATGGCGGTGATGAACAGTTTGTAGCCTTCACCTTCTTCAGGCAGGTTTTCGGCCTTGACCATGAACACGCCTTCGCATGGCCCGGATTCGGTCTGGAAGGTGTGATAGACGTGCTTGCTCCATTCACGGTGCTTTAATGTGCAGAATGCTTTGGAGAAGTCTTTCTCAGGAGAAAGGGTGATTTCATCGTAGCCGTCGCCCTGAGTGTCACGCACGAGTACATGCCACACTGTCTTTTTGATTGGAACAGCGGCACTTGGAAAATTCATTTCAACTGTGCTTTCCAGGGGGTCATCACCGGGGTTGGTAAGGTTCTTCCAGCCTTCAGCTTTTTTCAGCGGGCCGCGGATTACTTTGGGATACACGCGGTCGGAAATGATCATATCCGCGCTTAAAGACATGAAGGAACCACCGAAGGGGCAGTCAATATAGCTGTTGCCCACAGCAAGGCCAGCGCCGCCGACTACGATGCCGTTTTTCAGGCGGGAGGGCCAGGACAACGGATAGTTTAACACAATGCACTTTTTCCCGATCTTATCAAGGCTGTCCCAGATGGTTTCGGACTTGTTGTCGTCACGGCTAAATGCCTGGAGGATGTTGCTGTTATCCGGTGTGGTTCCGGGCAAGTGCTTCCAGAAGTCCGTCACACCATGGGTTCCGGGCCATGCGCCGGTCGCCATGGTGGTCCAGTTGGGCGGAGTAATTGTAGGATAAGGCACAAGCGAATTGACGCAAATGGTTCCGTTTTTGATTAGTTTAGTAATATTGGGAAGGTGCCCGTTTGCGATGTGCCCTTCCACAATTTTCCTTACTGCTGCATCTAATCCTATCAATGCAACTCTTTTCGGCTTTCCCATAAAAACTCCTTTTTATTGGCGTCGTTGACAAAAAATACAGGTAGACAATATCAATATACCGTCGGCATGTAACCACTTGCCGAGATCCTGCAACTTCTTCACAACTGAATCGGCTGCCGCAACCGAATTTCGGTCACCCCACCGGCAACCTCTAGAGCAAACCTTGTGCCAACCGGATTGGGTGCCATACAAAGGCATATCTCGTGAAAAATTTAAATTAGTGGTATTTGGTTGAAAAAAACACCAAATAAGATTAATTTATTAAAAATGGAGAAGATGATGCAAGCAGCCCCACAAAATTTACCGCCGCAACCCTTCAATCCGCTTAGTACCTGCGGTTCACCGGCGACCATTGCCGCTGAAATGTTTGAGCAAATGCGTGAAGAAATTCCGCTGGATGGGATACTCATTGGTTTTCTAGACAATGCTACCTTTACGACATATTGGCTCAATCATTACGGCACAGCAAGCGTGAGCGCCGTGCCCTGCGCCTTTGTTCATACAGGTACGGAGCTTTCGGACTTGATGCAGAACTCCACCTGGAACCAGGAGGGGGGCTGGATACGGGTATTGAACGATCCAAGTCGCACCGTTCTTGGCAAATTCTTTATGAATCACATGCAGAGTAACGATTTCTCCATTATTCACATGCGTGTGAGCTATGACAATTCCAAACGGGGCCACTGCATTTTTTATACAAAAAATCAAGGTGTTTATACGCAAAGTCATGCCGACGCAGTGGCGCGCTACGAACGCCTGATTATGCTGCTGATCTCGAACAGCATAAAAGACTTTCTCCTGCAACAACTTCAGGCTATACACGCTCCCTTGAAAGAGAAAAAATCGCAACACACCGAAATTTACGATCTGGTGGCAATTTCTCCCAGTATGCAGGAAATTGTACGCCGGCTGGAGTTTGTTTCGCAACTGTCTACCCCCATGTTGCTTACGGGAGAGACAGGAGTTGGAAAGGAAATGTTCGCTGATTTTGTACACATACATTCACCTCGTCGCGACATGCCTTTCATTAAAATTAACTGTGGCGCAATCCCTCCTTCTTTGTTGGATAGTGAGCTTTTTGGGCATGAGAAAGGAGCCTTTACGGGTGCCGTTGTACAAAAGGCGGGCTGTTTTGAGCTTGCCAATAAGGGGACACTGCTCCTGGACGAAATGGGAGAAATGCCTCTGGAAGTACAGGTGCGCCTGCTGCGGGTACTGCAAACGGGAAGCTTTATGCGGGTGGGCGGAAACAAGCCTGTGCATACCGATACCCGGGTTATTGCCTCAACCAATCGTGACCTGGAAGCTATGCTTCGCGATGGCACGCTGCGGGAGGATTTATACTACCGCCTCAACGTCTATCATATTCAGCTCCCCCCCTTGCGCGAGCGGCTGGAAGATCTGCCTCTCCTTGTGCGTATTTTAATGCGCAAAATCGTGAAAAAGCTTCAGATTTCCGTTCCTCCCATTGTGCAGGAGCGTAATATGGAAATTCTGGCGGCTCACCCTTGGAGAGGAAACGTGCGAGAGCTGCAAAACGCTATTGAAGCATCTCTGATTAATTATATGATGTCGCCGTCGCCGGAAGGCTTGTGGATAGCTCCCAATACCCGCCGCCACGATAGTGATACGCCCCTTCCTGCCGTTGCATCTGAGGTGGGCGGGGCGAGTGTCGATCAACCCGTGCCTTCCTTTGAGGAAGGGGTGCGTGCCCTTCTCACGGGGGCTCTTCAGCAATGTGGCGGGAAAATTCATGGAGCCAACGGAGCAGCCGTTTTGTTGGGGCTCAATGAGAGCACCCTCTGGGGTAAGCTAAAAAAATATGGAATTCGCCCTCATCTCTTTAAAGAGTGAGCCTGCCTTATTCTCGTTGGTCTTTATAGCGCGGCGGAAGCTATAAAATAGTTAGAATGCTGTGGCAGATGTCTTACAGAGCGCTGTTTTATGGGTGCTTTCTGTAAGCTCAGAGCATGGTTGAAATTCTACATTATTGAAAAATGTGTGCATTTTCACAATGCCGAGGGGAGCAACTATAGAAATTTACCATATTTGGATAATTTGCGATATACGGATGGTTAGTTGTGGCATTTGGTAAAATATTCACAATCACTTGCTTCAAATTCAGGGAGATGGAAAGTCTCCTCGAAAATCTCGCAACTATGTCGCTATTGCATCAATACGCACGACGCAAGACGCAGTTGCGGAATAATTCCATCCAATTCGAGTTCGTTGCACAATGCAATTAACCTATGCTGTCATCCTTTAAAAAGCATTACACCAAGAGAAGACATAATTTTTATCAATGATTTCAAAGCAGAAGCTGCTTTGAAATAAAGGCACGCTGCGCTGCACGCTTGCGGGCACCTGCTGCGTAGTTGCCAGAGGCCATTGCACAATGGCCTCAATTTCCCATTCCTTGTATCGCTCTTCAACAATGAGGCTCAAGTGTGCGCCTTTGACTTGCTGAAGCCAAACCCCGGTTCAGGGTAAGGCTTGAAAGCGTGCGCGGGATCTCAATAAGCACTACGGACAGTGGTGAGCGCCTACTTCCCACAACTTGTGCTGCACCACACTCCTCAGGCTACCTGCCGAGTGCTCTTCTCGTATAACAAGTATATATTTAAAAAGAGCGCACCCCATCTCTCCCTCCCCCAGCATGAGTTCGTTGCACAATACAGCAAATTCAGTTTAGTCTTTTCTTAAAAAGCCTTCCGAAGGCTCTTAAGAGCTAAATGCCAAGAGAAGACATAATTTTTATCGAATGATTTCAAAGCAGAAGCTGCTTTGAAATAAAGGCACGCCGCGCTGCCCGCTTGCGGGCGTCTGCTGGCGCATCCGCAGAGGCCATTGTGCAATGGCCTCTGCGAAAGCAACTCAGCGCAAGAATATGTTATGCAACAGTCTATAATAATTAAATATTATATTAAATTTCCGCTGCATTTTCGTCCCTCTCATAAGAAATACCATGCCTCACTAGGAGTATTTCAACCTCAGTCGCTCTTAAATTGCTCCACCTCGCCGGGTTGACAAGAAATAACGCAATCAGTACAAACTACAAGCATAACCCTGTACTTACGCCGTCATGACAAGACGTTGAGTTTGTGCAGCTTCGTATCAACTTACGCTAAATATTACTCATCTGCTGTAACTTCTCAACTAATATAGACTATTACAGGGTAATGCCTTTAAAAAATCAAAGATGCCGCCAAACAGTGCGCATCGTCCATTGTTTCACCAAATAATAAAAAAATACCTATAAACTTCTGCTTTTTCAAACTATTACGACAGGTTCCTCGGCACAGCGTTCAACTAATTTTAACCGTTCGGGGCAAGTGATGACGACAAAAATCAAAATCATCTGTGGCTTCATGCTCATGGTAGTTCTTCTGGCAGTGGCTTCCGGCCTGGGCTATTTCAACCTGACCACTGCCGCCAGCGGCATTCAGGAAGCCAAACGGCTTTCATCGTTCAGCACCACAAGCAGCAACCTCGTTGCAGACCTCCACAATGCATCGTCATTGATCTTTAACTTCTTGGATAATCCAGAAGAAGGAAAAATGGTAGCAGCCCGTAAAGAACTTGAGCAAGCCATTCAGCATGCAGATACCTGTTCTACGCTGGTCAAAAAACCCAATCGCGTAACAGCCCTTCAAGAAATCCGCAAAGCCGTACAAGACGGCCTGCGCCTTGAAGAAAAAATTCGCTCGGGTGTTATGTCCGCCAAAAACCAATACTCCGATTCCGTCAAGCCAGGCATTGATGCACTTACGGCAAAAATGCTGCAAATGGGGAACGAGGCTAAAAAAACCGCTGCAATTGATGAGCTGCATGCCATACTCACAGTCGTAGCCGGATTCTCCAATACCCGCGCCACCATAGGACGATACTCCGTCAGCCGCCTGCCTGCGGAAGGCAAACTTGCCGCCGCCGAATTGGCAACCTTGGAAGGCGCCATCAAAAATATCAATGCGCATGCAGCTTCCGAAGCAACCAAAAGAAATGTAGCCGATCTGCTTACCGCATATTCCTCCATTCTCAATGCCTTCGCAACCATGCAGGCCCGCTATACAGAAGTAAATAACGAACTTGATAACATCACCAAGCTCCTTAATTCTGTATTAACCTCCGCCGCATCCCTCAGTGATGAAGTAGACGTGGAAGCAGCACAGATCTCCTCCACCCTTGAAGCAAATACTCTGACTGCCAGCAAATTAAACATGGCCCTCGGCGCTTTTGGCCTTATTCTCGGAAGTGCCTGCGCATTCGTTAACGTCAGCGGCATCATCCGCGTGCTCAACGAGCTTTCACACTTTGCCGTTGCCGTCTCCAAGGGCGACTTCACTACAACAGCAAACATTCGTGAAAAAGGCGAAATAGGTGACATGCTTGCCGCATTGCAAAATATTCCCAACGTGCTGAAGCAAATAGCCGCAGCTTATTCTGCCATAGAAAAAGACATTGAAAATGGAAAACTCGATACCCAGGGGGACGCCTCCCAGTTCTCCGGTGAATTTGCAAACCTTGTCAGGGGCACCAACAATGTTCTGGCCCGCTTCCGCCTTGTTATCGACAGCATCCCTTCACCTGTTCTTACTCTTAACAGAGAAATGCGACTCATTTTCATGAATAAATCCGGCCAACTTCTGTGCGGCGACGGCTATAAAAACCAACATATTGGCGAAGTTTTTAACGCAGATGACAGAGGCACCCCGGCTGACGCTCTCCAAAAAGCCCTCACGACACAGGGCGCAGCCTCTGGCGACACCCGCATTCACCCACGCGGACAGACTCTGGAAATAACCTACAACAGCATTCCCATGACAGATACTCAAGGCAACCTGGCTTGTGTGCTGCAACTGGTAACCGATATAAGCCAGATACGGCAAACGCAACGCACCATCATGGATGTTGCCGCACAAGCCCTTGACATCTCAAACCGCGTCGCCGCCGCCTCAGAAGAACTCTCCACACAGGTAGAGCAGGTAAGCCGAGGCACGGATGTGCAACGCGACAGGGCCGCCTCTACCGCCACCGCAATGGAAGAAATGAATGCCACTGTTCTGGAAGTTGCCCGCAACGCCGGGCAAGCCAGTGAGCAGGCTGAAAATACCCGCACCCAGGCTGAATATGGCGCGGATATGGTTAATAAAGTTATTGCCGCCATCCGTCAGGTCAATATTGTTGCAACAGAATTGCAAAGTAACATGCAGGATCTTGGCAAACAGGCAGAATCCATCGGCGGCGTCATGAATGTTATTTCCGACATTGCCGATCAAACGAACCTGCTCGCCTTAAACGCTGCCATTGAAGCAGCACGCGCCGGTGAAGCAGGACGTGGCTTTGCCGTTGTGGCAGACGAAGTGCGAAAGCTTGCGGAAAAAACAATGGGCGCCACCACAGAGGTTGGCTCCAGCATTCGCGGTATTCAAGCCTCCGCCACAAGCAACATCACTCGAGTTGGTGATGCAGCCAAGAGTATTGGCGAAGCAACAGAACTTGCCGGAACCTCCGGCTCGGCACTTCAGGAAATACTCAAGCTTGCCGCCAACAACTCCTCACTCATTGCCGGCATTGCAACCGCAGCAGAAGAACAGTCCGCCACCTCCGACGAAATCAACCATTCCATTGATGAGGTAAACCGTATCGCCGGTGAAACAGCATCTGGCATGGCAGAATCCTCCGCCGCCGTACAAGAACTCTCGCACATGGCACAGGAGCTGAAAGTTCTGCTGGACAAACTACAAACAAGATAACCTCCAGCAATAACATGATCAGACTGCTACACTCAAATAACAACCATCCAGCATAGCGCAGCGAGGTCGCGTCAGGGTGGCCTCGCTGTATTTTAATAAATAACTTTAAGATTAAAGATATTTTATAATAACACTTTTGGGAGACGAGGGACACGGTTTCCCACACCCTCCCCGTAATATCAGACATCGCAGCACAATTATTACTTTTACTGTGCAAATCCTTTTCAACAGAGCAACAGAACGGAACACAGCCCCTTGCATCCTCCTAAACTCCAATTTAATCAATGCATACCCGTAAAAATAAAGTGACATTTTACTTACTTCATGTATATACTCATAAGCATGTGACAAAAGGCTTTATGTCTCTATTTTTGACCATTCCGAAGTTCAAAACTCTATGAACGATATGGGACAAAATAGGGTACAGATGCCTATATGTACAAGTAAATATATAAAGTACAATGAAAATAACAGTGAAGTAGGCTACCCTAATTTCTATGCCGTTTCACTGCAAAGGGCTCCCCGTAGCCATGCAAAGAATTTTTTTAACCTTTGCACTATCTGCCAAGCGCCTCACTTTTCATTAAGGCCGCTCAGCGATGATGTGTACTCGCTATAACAATGGGTAAAAGGTATTACCATGCACGACCTTCGAACAAAACAACCACCCGAAGGCAAAGAAAAAAAAGTCATAACATCGGCGCACCTCAGGGCGGCAAACCGACCGCCGCCAAGGGGTGTATACCAGGGTGCCATACCGAAAAATGCCAAATGCTCGCTTCCGCGCCCTTTCGCTGTACTGCCGAGGTTTACTTTCTATTCAAACATTTTGGGGTAGCTCCCATTTTATCAGCGTATTGACACAATGTGAGCTATTTTTTACACCCCAAAGAGCCCTCAAGGGACAAATATGACAACTAAAATCAAAATTATTGGCGGCTTCACACTTATGGTGCTCCTCTTGATGGTTGCATCAGGACTTGGCTATACAAACCTTGACTCGGCCACGAAGGGCATGCAGACGACAAAGCGCCTTGCTACCTTCAACGCAGCCACAAGCAATCTGACAACATACATCAACGCTTCTACTACATCCCTCTTTCAGTTCATGGATAATCCCCACGGCGAATTCATGACAGAAGCAAAGCAGATGCTTGAAAAAGCACAAAAGGAAATTGCCAACTGCGAAGCTGTAGTAGTCAAGGCAGAACGCCGCAATACCTTAAAGGACCTTCGCCAAACCGTTATAGATGGGGGCAGGCTGGAAGACAAAATCCAGTCAGGCGTAAAAGAAGGCCTTGCCCTTTACAATGATAAAGTGCGTCCCACCGCGCTTGAGTTGAGTAAAAATTTTGAACGCATGAGCACTGCCGCCGCCGCTGCCGGCAACGTTGAGGTGCTCTCTGGTCTGGTAACATCCTCAAATATTCTGGCGGCAACCCGCGCCCGCATGGCCACATTTTCTGTAAATCGTTCGCCAGAGGATGCCAAACAATCTCTCGCGTATCTAAAAGAGCTGGAAGTTTCTTTAAAGGCCATGGATAAAGCCATAAAATTGGACACAGTACGCGCTGCCCTTGGCGACTGCCTGCGTTCCTACGATACTATGTATGCATCTATGCTCACCATGCAGACAAAATATGCAGAAGTAAATCAGGATCTGATAAGCGCTCAAAAGCTTTTTGGCGGGCTGGCAAAGACAGCCGAGAAACTTAGTGGTGATGTTGACGCAGAGTCAAACTCCGTCAGCGCTCAGCTTGATGAAGAAACTGCCGCCGCCAGCCGTCAGACAATCATCATCGGCAGTGGTGGCCTCATTCTTGGCATCGCCGCCGCTCTCTTTATTGTAAGCGGTATCCTGCGTGTGCTTAACGAACTCTCCATCTTTGCCGACTCTGTATCACGCGGTAACTTCAATGCCGTCGCCAAGGTGAGCGAAAAAGGTGAAATTGGCACAATGGTCACGGCATTGCAAAATATCCCTGCCGTTCTCAAAGAAATTATCGCCACATATGCCGCCATCGAAAAAAATATCGAAGATGGTATGCTGGATACGCAAGGCGACTTCTCCAAATTCTCTGGGGAATTTGCTACCCTTATCAAGGGAACCAACAACGTACTTTCCCGCTTCCGTCTTGTCATTGACAACATCCCTTCACCCGTTATGACCATGACGAAAGACCTTCGCCTCATATTCATGAACAGAGCCGGTGTGACTCTGAGCGGTGATAACTACAAGAACCAAAGCGTTCACGGCATCTTCAAGGCTGATGATCAGGGAACCTCTACCGATGCCCTGCAAAAAGCCATCTCCACCCAGTCTACCGCCTCAGGTGAAACACGCCTGCACCCCCGCAACACTACCATAGATGTCACCTACAGCAGCATTCCCATGACAGACGTGCAAGGCAAGCTCACCTGCGTATTGCAACTGGTAACAGACATCAGCCAGATCAAACAAACCCAGCGCACCATTATGGAAGTTGCTGCGCAAGCCCTGGATATTTCAAACCGAGTTGCAGCCGCCTCCGAGCAGCTCTCCTCCCAGGTTGAACAGGTAAGCCGCGGCACAGACACTCAGCGCGACCGCGCCGCTTCTACGGCAACAGCCATGGAAGAAATGAACGCCACGGTTCTGGAAGTTGCCCGCAGTGCCGGACAAGCCAGCGATCAGGCCGAAGCCACCCGCAACAAAGCTCAGTATGGCGCGGACATGGTCAATAAAGTTATCTCCGCTATCCATCAGGTAAATACCGTTGCCTCAGAACTGCAAGGTAATATGCAGGAACTGGGAGCGCAGGCAGAAGCCATTGGCGGCGTTATGAACGTCATCTCCGACATTGCCGACCAAACCAACCTGCTTGCCCTCAACGCCGCCATTGAAGCTGCCCGGGCGGGTGAAGCCGGTCGTGGCTTTGCAGTTGTAGCAGACGAAGTGCGCAAACTGGCGGAAAAAACAATGGGTGCAACAACAGAAGTTGGCTCAAGCATTCGCGGTATTCAAACATCAGCGGCTAACAACATCAGCCGGGTGACAAATGCAGCGAAAAATGTTGGTGAAGCCACAGAGCTTGCCGGAACCTCCGGTACTGCCCTTCAGGAAATTCTCCAGCTTGCCGCGAACAACTCCTCCCTTATCGCCAGTATCGCCACTGCCGCAGAGGAACAGTCCACAACATCCGAAGAAATAAACTCTTCCATTGACGAAGTGAACCGTATCGCAGGCGAAACAGCCCAAGGTATGATGCAGTCCGCTTCCGCAGTACAAGAACTGTCGCACATGGCACAAGAGTTGAAAGTACTCCTGGACAAGCTGCGTAGCAACTAGCCTGGATATTTCATGAAAAAACTGGGGGAGGGAACCCCAAGGGAATGATCCTCTTGAGATTCCTTCCCCCAGACCCCCTCCCTCCTTATCCGCAATTTACATGGCGAACAAACAGGGGATGCATAATTAATTAGCTGAAAAAAAATAACAAAAGTGAAGTTCCTGGCTAAACAAAGCATTTCACGAAAATACTAGAGCGGTTCAACCATGTAATAGTTGAACCGCTCTAGTATTTTTTACCCTTGAAAGAGTATATACCCTTGTATTTATGCAAGAGTCATTGGTAATAGTCCACTGCCTGCGGCTACACCTCAACTGACGCCAAAGCCTGTTCAAGATCAGCAATAATATCGTCTACGTGCTCAATGCCAATGGAAAGACGAATCAGCTCAGGCTTCAAGCCTGCCTCTTGCTGCTGTGCTGCAGAAAGCTGAGAATGTGTTGTACTAGCTGGGTGCAGGGCAAGACTCTTGGCATCTCCCACATTGGCGAGGTGAGAGAAAAGCTTGAGGGAGTCAATAAAACGCTGTCCCGCCGCCTTACCGTCAAGATTTACACCGGACTTGACGCCGAAAACAGTCATGCCCCCGGCACCCCGTGGGAATTGCCGTTGAGCCAAAGCATACGAAGGATCAGAAGGTAAAAGTGGATACCGCACCCAGGCCACCTTTGGGTGCGACGCAAGATAGGAAGCCACAGCCAAGGCATTCGCGCTATGGCGCTCCATGCGTAGTGCCAGAGTTTCAATACCTTGCAAAAACATCCAGGCATTATCGGGCGAAATGCAGGCCCCTAAATTCCGCAAAGGCACTGTGCGCATTCTCACAATAAAGGGCGGTAAATCGCCAAGATCATGCCCCCAGCGAATACCATGATAACTGGCATCAGGCTCATTATACAGGGCAAATCGCGGATGCTTCCAGTCAAAGGTGTTGCCGTCTACAACAATACCACCAATGGCCGTGCCATGCCCGCCAATCCACTTTGTCAGCGAATGAATAACAATGTCCGCCCCAAGCTCAAGAGGACGTATTAGATACGGCGTAGTGAAGGTAGAATCCACCACCAATGGCAGGTTGTGCGCGTGAGCAACTGCCGCCATAGCGGAGATATCCGTCACATCCAACGAGGGATTACCGATGGTCTCCACAAAAACAGCACGCGTTGCCGGGGTCACAGCCGCCGCTATGGCGGCCGCGTCATTGGGGGGAACAAAGCGCGTTGTTATCCCAAACTGCGGCAAAATATTATCCAGCATGGTATATGTGCCGCCATAAAGGTTATGAGCAGCAATGATTTCATCACCATGCCGGGCAAGGTTGATAATGGTATAAAAAATAGCGGAAGTGCCGGAAGAAAGGGCCAGACTCGCCGCTCCATTCTCCAGCAATGCCAACCGCTCTTCCAGCACATCCTGCGTTGGCGTGCTCATGCGACTGTATATATGCCCAAGCTCCTGCAAAGCAAAGAGTCTGGCCGCATGGTCGGCATCCCGAAAGGTATACGCTGTCGTGCGGTGCACCGGAATAGCCCGAGCGCGTGTCGGCTCATCCAGAGGTAGTCCGCCATGAATGCCGAGTGTCTCAAATTTTGTTTTTTTCATAGTGCCAGCCCAATAGCGTTAATTTCAAAAGGAGTTTCCTGATATACATAAAAATTCAGCCAATTAGAGAAAAATAAATTGGCGTGAGAGCGCCAGTTTACAAGGGGGGGCATTGTAGGATCATCCCCAGGAAAATAATTCCGGGGTAAAGCAATGCCCGTTCCCTTTTCAAGGTCACGAAAGTACTCTTGTGCAAGAGTTCCTGCATCATACTCAAGGTGCCCGGTTATGAAAAATTGATGTGTTTGCTTGGAGCCGACCATACAAATACCAGCTTCAAAGGATTCCGCAAGAATCTCAAGATCCGGGCAGGCTAGAATATCATCACGCCGAATGCCAGTATGGCGCGAATGCGGAACGTAAAACAAATCATCAAAGCCGCGAAACAGACTTAAACTTTTATCCACAAGCGTATGTGGAAAAACGCCAAACATCTTTGCGGGAAGTTTATATTTATCAATTGCATAATGATGATATAAAGCAGCTTGCGCCCCCCAGCAAATATGCAGGGTTGAAAAAACGTGCGTCCGGCTATAATCCATGATTTCAGCAAGCTCATTCCAGTAATCCACCTGCTCAAACGGCAAGTGTTCCACCGGTGCGCCTGTTATAATCATACCGTCAAACTTGCGCCCCCGCACCTGAGAAAATGTTGTATAAAAGCGCTCCAGATGTGCCTGAGAGGTGTTTTTAGGAGTGTGATTTTCCGCCTTTATCAAGGTAATATCAACTTGCACAGGCGAATTGCCCAACAGGCGCAACAACTGAATCTCTGTAGCAATTTTAGTAGGCATTAAATTAACAATGGCAATTTGCAACGGACGAATATCCTGAAGCTTTGCAAGCTCATCACTGATAACAAATATATTTTCCCGCTCCAAAGCGCTTCGGGCAGGAAGATCCGCAGGAATATTAATAGGCATAGGTTCTCCTTATACCAAAATATTAGCTCTATCCCAACTGTACAAAAAATATTATATGCATATAGCGGGCCATTATGCAACATCTTTACTCCATTCAAGCATCCTTCTCCTCTTTATTTTTATGCGGGGAAAAGGGTGTTTCCCTGTTGACCTTCCGCTAGGGTTAGCGCATAGGAAGGGGACTGCGTGGCACATACATAAACCTCGCATGAAATAAACCGTTGGCAAAAAGCGCAAAAAAATATACCCCTCATCAATTCACTATACATTTCATGCTTTGGAGTCTTGAGTGTTGCAGCCGCGTCGGATCTGTAGTGTTCTTATTACCCTCATTCTAGTATGTTGCCTCACCGGGTTCTTGCCCGCCGAGGTTAATGCGGCCCCCCGCGGAAACTCGGCAACAGCAACAGCAAAGAAAAAAACCTCCTCCGCCAAGCCTCGAAAAAAAAATACCTCTCCTGCTGCCATCACCAATAAACGCTATAAAGGAGCCATTCTTTACAACGTCAACGCCAATAAAGTCGTTTTTGCCAAGGGCGAAACTGTCCCCGTTCCCCCAGCATCGTTGACCAAAATTCTCTCCCTCTATGTAGCTCTTGATACCATGAAAGCACGCAAGATATCACCCAACGCCATTGTTACTGTCAGCGCAAAAGCTGCCTCCATGGGAGGATCCCGCATGGGGCTTCGCACCGGAAACAAAGTTCCCCTCGAAGATCTTTTATTTGGTATGGCAGTTGCCTCCGGCAACGATGCAAGCATTGCTGTCGCAGAATACATTGGCGGAACAGAAGCAAACTTTGTTCGCATGATGAACCAAAAAGCAAAGCAAATAGGTATGACAGGGAGTATCTTTTACAACGCCAACGGCCTCCCCATACCCAGGCAGGTCACAACAGCCCGCGACATGCTCACCCTTGCCCGCAGTTATCTGCGCGCCTATCCCAATAATCTCACCCGCTTTCACTCTCACCGCATCAGCACCTTCAACGGGGTAACAGCCTACAACGCCAACCCTCTCCTCGGCAACTTCCCCGGAGCGGACGGACTCAAAACAGGCTATGTCACAGCCGCAGGCTATAACCTTGTTGCCACGGCAAAACGCGATCAGATTCGTCTTATAGGCGTTATTCTCGGCGCACCCACCAGCTCTGTGCGCAGCAGAGAAGCTGTGGCACTCATGGACTCCGGCTTTGGCAACCTGGCCTGCCCCATCCCCCTGCAAAAAAAAAATAGCACAACAGAATTCGGTAAACCGGGTCTGCCCCTCGAAGATCTGGCAGAACAAGTCTCCCTACGCACAGCCGACCCTCAAGAACAACGTGCTACCAGCCCTCCAGCAATCAAAAAAAAACAACTTGCAAAAAAGAGCCTCACCGTAAAAAAGACTTCCGCAATACAGCCGACAAAAAAAACACCCACCACAGCAAAAGCACAGCCCCCCAGAAAAAACTTATCCAGCCAGAAAAAGAAAACACCCCCAAAAAAGGGGTGAACAAATGTAACTATGGACTTCTGAGGTTCTTCCCTCCCCCAGTCTTTTCATAAAATATCCAGGCTACTTAGAACTTATCCATAAATAAGGAGAGCGTGTGGCAAGAGCAAGGAAAATGATTTTTTTGCGGAGGGAGTGGACTCTTATGTCCTCGACCCAGAGCAAAAAAGGCATTTGACGCAGCTATTGACCGCGAACATCCTTATTTATGGATAAGTTCTTAGTAGCTTTCCAGCGGCGAGTCCTCACCACCTGCTCCACGCGCACTGTCCCCGGCGCTGCACCTTTGATAGCATGTACATGCCGTAAAAAGGCCACCATAACATCACCTGCCGCGTCATTGCGTTGCCAGCTTTTCAAGCCAACTAAAAGAGCTGCCTCGGCAAAGGTCTCCTCAGGCACTTCATCAGCACCATGCGCCCGCCGGATAAGCAGGTGAGCACTGGGGCCATCCGTAGCGTGCAGCCAATAGTCATGCGGGCTCCCTATCTTAAGGAGTGCCTGATTACCTTCAGCATTTTTGCCGCGCAACAGCACATACCCGTCTGACGAAATAAAGCGGGCAACGTGTTTATACAGCCTCCCTTCTTTCGTATTACCAGAGAGAGCCTCCTTACCCCGCCCACTCTGGCGCGGCTTTTCCCCGGCACCGGCCAACTTCTTTTGGGGGTACTCTGAAAGAAGCTGCTGCGATATCGGCTCCCGCGCCGTTACTTCTTCAGTAGAACTCAATACACTGTGCGCTTCTGTTTGCATCGCAGAAACGGCAGTACCCGGCATTACTTTTTCAACAGGCGAAGCGACAGCCTGCAATGCTGCTCCTTCCGCAGAAAGGATAGCGCTTTCACGACGGAGTGTGCTCAAGCGCTCCCGCACCAGAATAAGCCCCCTGGCTCCACGCTCCGCCTGACGAAACATAAAGGCCATATTCTCCCGCAAAGAAAGCAAAGGATTCAAGGGAATACGCCGATCAGTATTTTCGACAACAAATTCCGCCAGGCGCGCCTCTACAGGAAATTTCCATAAATTCTCCTGGAGACAGCATGCATCTTCTTTACGAGCCACAAGGCCACACAGGCGCTTTTCCTCACTGACAAGCTTTGCCATAAGCCGCTCAGCCCGTTTTGCTTCCTGCCGTTGCGGCTGTTGGCGTTCCTGACGAAAAGCCACCTCTTCGCCCGCAAAAAACTGCTGCGCGTCAAGGCTAGAAGTAACTGCCAGCAAGGGAAAATTCTCCGCAAAACCCGCCATTCCTTCCGCATAATCCGACACATTCAGGGTCACGGCATGCAGATGCCGTCGCTTGCACAGGGCTTCCGGCAACGGCCACGCACTATACATAACAGGAATTCCGGCAGCATTGGCATAGGGAAAAAGCTCACCGCCGCCAGCTTCCAAATCCACCAGTAAAGCCCGCCCTTCCATAATATCCAAACTCGCCAAAGATTCGCGCAAAAGTGGCGTCAATACAGGGTAAGCAAGCCAAAATCCTGACTGTTCCTGCTTATTCCAGGGAATATCACACAGCCCGGCAACATCCTCACCGGCAGGCCAAACGAGATCTTGCCCAAAACCCTGCGGCAGTTCCGCCACAATCCGTATTCCCTCCCGCAAGCTTATGTGAAACCATAGGCCATCTCCTATTCCTTGCAAGGGAAAGGCCAAGGAGCGAGTAGCCACATCGGCAATACCCTGCCCAAGGCGTTTTCCGGCTGCGTATTTTCGCAGGCGCATTATTGAAGCAGGCGGAGTGGAGGGATTGGCCAAAGCCTTGCCAGAGACAAAGAAAAGCGGATTCTGTCGCTCAAAACGCAAAAAGCACCGGCATTTCTGCCGATGCGAAAAAATGGAAAAAACAACCACCTGTGGAAGAGGCCCATGAATTTTTTCCACACGAGCGCCTGAAAGCAAACAAAGCCACTCAGGGCAAACCAAGCGAAAACTATGCGCGTCCATATTCAACTCTAATTACAATCATGCTTACTATTCCCGTTCTCATTACGCGACTGCACTTGCCAATGAGAATGAAAGGAAAACCACAGGCAACCCCGGTGAAATATTGCCTATTCACATCCCCGGAGCACCTGCTGCTTAAGCACAAAATAAAGGAGAGACCTAATCTCCGCGCAAGTGCTCGTCTTCTTCCTGCTTGCTTTTGCAATTGATGCACAGCTTCGTGACAGGCCGCGCCTTCATACGCGGAACCCCAATCTCTTCACCGCAATCATCACAAACACCATAGATGCCTTCATCCATACGTACCAAGGCGGCCCGAATTTTCTTAATAAGACGCCGTTCCCGATCCCGAATGCGCAAAGTAAAAGCCCGGTCAGATTCAACAGTGGCTCGATCAGCCGGATCTGCGCAAATCTCATTGTTATCGGTCATATCTTCAAGAGTTAGTTCACCCTGCTTAAGGGCCTCTTCAAGCATACCGGTAAGAAGATTACGAAAATATTCCAAATCTTTTTGTTCCATAGAACCTCCTTCGCAGAGAAGAATAAATCTCCACGCGGTTCACCTTCATAAATGAAAAAAAGCAAAAAGCAAAGTAAAAAGATAATAACCGATACACCAGGAGAGATTGTCTTTCCTAACAATTAATGATAGTATATAAATTCCAACCTAGTGAGGCTCGTAACCTGTGATTTTCCATGTTCCTCTACTCCACAAAAATCTTGCGTCAAAGGCATTGCCTGCTGATATTCATTTTTTGAATGCCGGCTTGCCTGATACGCATCACGCAAAGGGCACTTCTTCGTTTTCTTCCCACACGACACAAGCAGCAGAAGCTGTACAACCCGCTTCATCCGCTGAGTTGGCCTTTGTAGCAGCCCTGCCCCTGCCCCCCGCAGCCGCACGGGCCACTCTGTCAGAAATGCTGTCCCTGGCGGAATATATGCCACAAGAGGCCTTGCGCCGCCTTGCCTACCCCGACATGACCAGCCCGCAAGGCAGACGTACCATTTCCGCCGAAGAACGAAATTCCCTTGAATCTTTTAGCTTTGATGGAAGCCTGCCTGAAGTTGTGAAGCCTTCCCTCTGGGCTCAGGCTCCCAAAGCCTCGGCAGAATCCTTACAAAACGCCCTTATTGACTGCCAGAAGGTGCTCCTTCTGGCCTCCCACCTGGAAGCGCACCAGCAGGAAATTCAAACACTGACCCACTCCTGCCACAAAGCAGAAGAGAATCTGGCGGCTATTTTGCAAGAAGACACTGAGTTTCTGGATATTCCCTCAACTGAAAAAAAAATCCAAGCGCTTGCTCTCTCACAGGATGCTCCCTGTCCGTGGCGCATGATAATTGATGCAGCCCTACCTTTTTTGCCACAAGGGGCCATACTTTTTACCGACAACCCCACTATGACCCTTGCACTGCGCGAGGCAGGCATGCTTCAACCCCTACCAGAAGGAACAGGCGAGCTGTGCCTGCACTGGCCTCAGGAACTTGTGACAGGGTTACTCTGGAACAGACTTCCCGCATGGCGACTGGTGGGACGACGCGGCCCTTCCCCTGACCGCCCTTGGCTTGAGCAGGAAATCGAAATAATCGTGGCCCGCCCCTCTGGAGGGTGGCTGGTGCCAAAAACCGAAGGCTGCACAGCCCCATGACCCTTCCTCAATCGTCTCAGGCGCCCTGCAGCGGCACCTTATGCGGACTTATTTTTGATATTGATGGCGTGCTGTTCGACTCTCGAGCAGCCAACATAGACTTTTACAATCTTATCCGGTGCAGGGTTAACCTCCCCCCCCTCACCCCGGAAGAAGAAATTTTTTGCCATATGGCCAGCGCCGAACAGGTACTCCGCGGCACCATCCCCCTGACATTACAGGAGCAAGCCTTGATAGTGGCGGAAGGTATCAACTATCAGGCACTCTTTCAGTCTCGCCTCATCCCTGAAGAAGGTTTGCTTGAGGCGCTCTACTGGCTGCATAGCTGGGAAATTCCCATGGCTATCTGCACAAACCGAAGTAATTCCGCACATTCCCTTTTGCACGGCTTTGGGATGGAAAAATTTTTTCCCATCATAAAAACTGTGCATACCTGTTCACCAAAGCCAGACCCGCAAGGACTGCTGGAAATTATGCAAGAATGGCGTTTTGAAAACAGTTCCGTAGCCTTTTTGGGAGATTCGCCAACAGATGCGGAAGCGGCCCGTGCAGCCGGTATCCCCTTTTGGGCCTTTCGGAACAAAAGCCTACAAGCCGAGATGCATTTTTCAGACTTTTTTGAGTTTATTAAAGGGATAACTCCCTTTGTGGAAAACAAAACTATCCACAAAAAATCACTGCGCAAGCACGAATAACACTTGGAGGCACTATGGGCTTCACGCATTTTATCGCTACAACCGTACTTGATGTATTCAACTCCCTCTGCTGGGGGTACAACCTCATTGTTATTGCATCCTGCTTCATTAGTTGGGTAAATCCTGACCCGTACAATCCCATTGTCCGTTTTTTGCGCGCCGCCACAGAGCCCATTTGTTATCGCATCCGCAAGTACCTGCCCTTTGTGGTGGTAAGCGGCTTTGATCTTTCTCCCATTGTACTCATCCTCGGCCTTAACGTATTTCAAAAGATTGTTAATTACGCCGTTCTGTCCCTTGTCAGTGTCGCAATTTAGCCTCAAAATAAAGGCCATTATGCAATGGCCTCAAATAACGGCTCTTACATGGTGCGCTCTGAGCTAGAGCAAGAGTGAAACTCCCTAACACAGTTTCTTTGTGAGTATTCATGGCTATTAACCGTATTGATTTGCTCAATCATGCTTTTTCGCGCACCTTACGCGGATATGATCCCGCCGAGGTTGACAGTTTTTTGCAGGAAGTGGGCGACACCATTGCACGACTAAGTGATGAACGGGTACGCCTTACCAACCACATCAACCAGCTTGAAGGCCGCCTTTCCGAGTATGCCGACAGAGAGGCCCTGCTGCGCGACTCCCTTATCGCCATGCAACGCATGGGAGAAAACATGAAGGCTGCCGCCCAAAAAGAAGGGCAGCTTATAATAGATTCCGCCCACGCAAAGGCAGAGCACCTCACAAATCAGGCCACCCTGCGCCTTGCCCGCATTCTTGATGAAATTGCTGATGCGCGAAAATTAAAGGCGCAATTTGAATTCAAGGTACGCTCTGTTATCGAAAGCCATTTAAAATTGCTGGAATTGAGTCAAATTGACGACACCCGCATGGAACGAGCAACAGCCGCTCTGAATGACAAGATAACCCCCAGGAATAACGACAAACAGGAGTGAAGCCATGCCTCCTCCCTACGTCAAGCAGGAAACGGAATATACCTGGAGCCTACTGGTTAAAGTGCAGCCCGGCGCAAAAAAATCGGAATGCGCAGGCTTGCTGGATGACAGACTGCGCATTCGCCTTGCCGCGCCTGCTGTAGAAAATCAGGCCAACAAAGCCCTGGTTGCCTTTGTAGCCAAGCTATTGGGATTACGCGCTGCAAAGGTAACGCTTGCATCCGGCGATATGGCTCGTCAAAAACGACTGCTCATCCATGCAGAAAAAGAACCTGACTGGAGCCTCTTGCAATAATTCTTATTTCCGGCAATACTGAAGCCGAGAAAACGGTTACAGTATTATACTTTAGTCAAGGCTTTCCTCGGAAAGTTTATGGGAACCCGCCCCTTGGCAGCACATAATTTCCGGCAATACCACACCGGTTTATGCACACCAGCATACCTATTGGAGGACTTATGGAAAAAGACGAGTTAATCCTTCTTGAAAAGCTTGCCCCGCAGCACCCCGAACTGAAAAATTTATGGGATGCTCACATTTTATTTGAAAAGCAACTCGAAAAACTGGAAGGCAAAGGTTTTCTCACCCCACCCGAGGAGCAACAGAAAAAAGAGCTGAAAAAGCAGAAACTTGACGGCAAAACCAAGTTGGTTACCCTGCTGCACTCTTACGCCAAAAAGGAGGGGTAAGGCCCATGGAGCTCACGGGAGCCCAGACTCTGCTGGAGTGTTTGCACCGTGAAGGCGTTACCCTTATGTTTGGGTACCCTGGCGGAGCAGTAATTGATATCTACGACGCCCTTGCCCAAAGCCCCATCAAGCATGTGCTGGTGCGCCATGAGCAGGCCGCCGTACATGCTGCTGACGGGTACGCTCGCGCATCAGGGAAAGTAGGCGTGTGCCTTGTAACATCAGGCCCTGGCGCTACCAATGCGGTTACCGGCATTGCCACAGCCTACAGCGACTCTATTCCCCTAGTTATCATTACCGGCCAGGTTTCAACACCGCTTATCGGTAACGATGCCTTCCAAGAAGTGGATATCGTTGGTATTACCCGCTCCTGCACAAAGCACAATTATCTGGTCAAAGATATCAAGATGCTGCCCACCATTTTGCGGCAGGCTTTTTACCTTGCCAGATCCGGCAGACCCGGCCCCGTACTTGTGGACCTTCCCAAGGATATACAGCAGATAAGCGCGCCTTTTGTTTGGCCGCAAGATGTGCGTATGCGTTCCTATAATCCCACGTACAAGCCAAATTTGGTACAGCTCCGCCGCACAGCAGAGATGCTGCTTGAGGCCAAAAGGCCCCTCCTTCTCGTAGGAGGAGGGGTTATCAGCGCCAATGCCAGCGTTCCTCTGGCAGAGCTTGCCATCCACTGCCACATTCCCGTGGCCTCAACCCTCATGGGACTTGGCGGCTTTAACGGTACCCACCCCCTCTGGCAGGGTATGATCGGCATGCACGGAACCGTTGCCGCCAACAGAGCCATCAGTGAGGCGGATCTGCTTATTGCCGTAGGCACACGCTTTGCCGACCGCGTAACCGGCAAGCTCTCGGCTTTTGCCAGCCGTTCGCGCATTGTCCACATCGACATCGACCCAACGTCCATCCGTAAAAACGTAAACGTGGATGTACCCGTTGTGGCAGACTGCTATGAAGCCTTAACTGGGTTAACTGATGTCCTGAACGCTCACGCAACATCAAAGGACTGGCAAACCGATCACGCTCCTTGGATTTCACATCTGCAAAGCATTGGCAGGGAACACCCCCTTACCTATCAGAAAAGCGATGTCATCAAGCCTCAGGAGGTCATTGAAGCGGTCTACAACATAGCTGGTGGCGATGATACTATCATCACAACAGAAGTGGGCCAGCATCAAATGTGGACCACGCAGTTTTACCGTTTTAGCAAGCCACGCACCTTTTTATCCTCCGGCGGCCTTGGCACTATGGGGTACGGCTTGCCTGCCACCATGGGAGCGCAATTCGCCATGCCGGAGAAGCGCGTAATCGGCATTGCCGGTGATGGTTCCATTCAAATGAATATTCAGGAACTTGCCACCATTGTGCAAAACAAACTTCCTGTGAAAATCGTCATCATCAATAACTGTTTCCTTGGCATGGTGCGGCAATGGCAAGAGCTTTTTTACAAAGGCAACTACATGTGTACCTGCATGGAAGCCCAACCGGACTTTGTAAAACTGGCAGAAGCCTACGGCGCAGAAGGCTACCGAATTTCCCGCCCGGAAGACCTGACGAGCACCCTGCAAACGGCCCTCGCCTCGCCCAATCCGGCTATTATTGATGTGATTGTCGCCCGTGAAGAAAACGTATTTCCCATGGTGCCTGCCGGTGCAGCCCTTGATGAAATGCTGCTGGTGTAGGAGTTAGCATGCGACACGTTCTTTCTGTACTTGTGGAAAACGAACCCGGCGTGCTCTCGCGTGTGGCGGGACTTTTCAGCGGGCGCGGGTTCAATATTGAATCCCTCAACGTCGCCCCCACCCTGGAAACAGGTGTTTCGCACATGACCATCGCCACATCAGGTGATGATCAGATAATCGAACAAATAATCAAGCAGTTACGCAAACTTGTAACTGTGATCAAGGTTGTAGACTTTCAGGATCTTGCCGTTGTTGAGCGGGAGATGCTTCTCATTAAAGTTCAGGCAGATGATGCACGGCGTGCCGAAGTATTGCGCATTGCCGATATTTTCCGCTGCAAGGTTGTGGATGTCAGCCTCCTTGACCTCACCCTTGAAGCCACAGGCACCTATGATAAAATAGCTGCTGTTCTGAGTCTGCTTGGCAGGTTCGGTATAAAAGAAGTCGCCCGCACCGGCACTATGGCCATGCGGCGAAGTATGCAAATAGATGCCGGCGTATAACAGAAATTGCACCAATGGCCCAACTGTAAAAACACTCATATAATCAGGCGTGCGCATATCTTGCGCCGCGCAGGCAGAATAGAAGGAGCTCCAATGAAGGTTTATTATGAAAAAGACGCTGATCTCAACACATTAAAAGGTAAAACCATTGCCATCATAGGCTATGGCAGCCAAGGCCATGCCCATGCGCAAAATTTGCGCGATTCCGGCCTTGATGTTGTTGTAGGTCAACGTCCCGGCAGCGCAAATTATGAGTTGGCCAAAGAACATGGCTTTGCTCCCTTAAGCGCCGCAGAAGCCGCTCAAAAAGCTGATCTTATCATGATTCTTCTGCCAGACCAGCATCAAGCCGCCGTGTACGAACGCGACATCAAGCCGCACATGACGGCCGGCAAAGCTCTGCTCTTTGCCCACGGCTTCAACATCCATTTCAGCCAGATTACCCCACCCAGCGATGTAGATGTATTCCTCATCGCGCCCAAAGGGCCGGGACATCTGGTACGCCGAACCTATACCGAAGGCGGCGGCGTTCCCTGCCTTGTTGCCATCCATCAGGATGCTACCGGCAAGGCCCTGCAAAAAGCCCTTGCCTACGCAAAAGGCGTTGGCGGAGCACGCTCCGGCGTTATTGAAACAACCTTCAAGGAAGAAACGGAAACAGACCTTTTTGGTGAACAGGCCGTTCTATGCGGCGGTCTTTCCGCCCTCATCCAGGCTGGTTACGAAACCTTGGTGGAAGCTGGCTATGCACCCGAAATGGCTTATTTTGAATGCCTGCACGAAGTAAAGCTTATCGTGGATCTTATGTATGAAGGCGGATTTGCCAAAATGCGTAACTCCATCAGTGATACCGCTGAATACGGCGACTACGTCACCGGGCCGCGCATCATCACAGCAGAAACCAAAAAGGCCATGAAGGACGTACTTACCGACATCCAGACAGGTGTTTTTGCCCGCAACTTCATCCTTGAAAATCAGGCCAATATGGCAAGCTTTAAAGCAACACGCCGCCTGCAGGCAGAGCATCCCATTGAAAAAGTGGGAGCCGAACTTCGCGGTATGATGCCCTGGTTGAAGAAAAAATAGATACACTAGGGCCTGTTGGCATCAAGAAAATTTTTGTTTTCTGCCAAGCTTGCGAATTTCAAGTGAAGGGAGTGTATTGGACATACATGACCGAAGCCCGAGAAAAGCGCAACAAAAGCTGGAGATAACAATATATAGTGTCAACAGGCCCTGGAGAAAGCCATTAAGGATCTTGCCATGCGTTGCCTTCGCCATTGCCTTCTGCTGTCGCTCTCCCTGGTAAGCCTCATGGCCATCCTTGCACATGCCGCGCCTCATGCACAGCCGGAACACCCTCATGCACAGCCGGAACACCCTCATGCACAGCCGGAACATCCTCATGCACAGCCGGAACATCCTCATGCACAGCCGGAACATCCTCATGTTAAACAAGAACAGCTCCCCAGCGCAGAGGTCGATATAAACACATGGGGTATGCCGCTTGACCTGTCCATGGGTTTTCTTGCCCTCTCACAGGGACGTTATCCTGACGCTGTCGCAATCTTTCAAACGCTTCATCTACAGCCGAATCCCATGGCAACCGCCATGCTGGAATATTGCAGAATACACGGCCTCGGCTTACGTCAGGACACCGAACGAGCCCTCACTACACTCCAAAAGCTTAGCCAGGCTACGCCAAAGTCTCTAGCTGCCTACATCTATTTGAGCAGCCAAAAATACTATTGCCCCAACCCCAAGGAATCACAAGCCGCCATCAGCTATCTTACCGAACAATCCGCTCAAGGCAACATCCCCCTGCGCTACATGCTGGCAGACGCCTATTGCTCTGGAATTCTTATCGAAGAAGACCCACCACGCTGCATAGACCTCTTGACTCAGGCCGCCACAGCCGGGTACGCCCCCGCGCAATTTGATCTGGGGGAACGCTACGAAGCTGGCTACGGCGTGCTGCAAGATGTATCCCAAGGGCAGCACTGGATCCAGAAAGCAACTCGCCAAGGTTTTTCTCTCATCCTGCATCGAGATTGATTGACCAAGGTCTGTTGGTGATAAAAGGATACCTCATTGTGTTTCCCCACTAAGTCTGCTCCCCCTGCCTACAATAAAGAAAATCTCAGCCGGTTAGCAATACAAACAGCCATGCAACACAAAGTACCCGCTATTTCCATTGTCATGCCGGTTTTTAACGGGGCAACCCACCTGAAAGCAACCCTTGATTCGCTTCTAGCCCAAACTTTTAAGGCCTTTGAGCTCATAATCATCGACGATGGTTCCACCGATGCCACGGCAGCCATAATTCACAAAATACGCGACGAACGCGTCCGCTATCTGCAAAATCCCCACAATATGGGCATAAGTTACTCCGCCAACAGGGGCATAGAAGAATCTCGCGGCAAATACATGGCCCGAGCTGATGCGGATGACATCCATCTCCCGCGCAGGCTTGAAATGCAATGGAAATTTATGGAAGCGCATTCACATGTTCATGTCTGCGGAAGTTTTCTCGCTTTTCTGGGAAACCATTTGCCCGTTGCCACCCTCCCCGAGCATCACGATGAGATTAAGGCTGGGCTTCCTTTCTATACAACCATGGCGCAACCCACATCTTTTTTTCGCCTTGCCTTTCTGCACCAGCACGCCATTAGGTATGATTGCAATTATATCGCCTCAGGCGACTATGATTTATGGTTTCGCATGACGCACAACCACGAGGCAATCTTTGCCAATATCCAAACACCCCTGGTAGAATACCGAACCCATGCGGGCTCCATTTCAATCCAAAAGAACTCCGTACAGGTACTCTCCGCTGTAGAGACGCGCAAACGTCACTTTCTGGAATGGGGCATCCCGGAATCCCACATTGACATGCAAGCCCACGCCATCCTTTGCACTCTCCCCAAAAACCTAAATCTTACTGCCTTTGAGCAAGCCTATGCATGGTTACAAACCCTGCGCCGGCAAAACGAAAAACACACCGTTTATGCTCCTTTGGTTTGGCGCACCAGACTCACCTACCGCCTCCTCAATCTCATGGCAAACAATATCCACATCGGCCCCAAAGTATGCGAACTGTTCTTCACCTGGCCCGATGCAGAAATTGCGGAGATATCCCCACACGACAAAAAGCGGCTATTTACAGCCGCAGAACAAGGGATTTCAAGCGTAACAATATCTTGAGGCCATTGTGCAATGGCCTCAAATGAGAGCGGGATCCCTAAATGAACCGCCCTCATTGCGTTTCCCTTCCCCAACCTTATTTTACATACAACTTTTTCCATTCATCCAAAAAGAGCAAAGCAGTTTCCAGATCAGAAAGCTGCCCTGCCTTGCCGCGCACAGCGGAAACAACATCCCCAAAGGAGGCTGTAGGTGGCAAAGCAAGATTTTGCAACAGTTCCTGTATCCCCGCTCGCAGCTCTGACGGAATATCCTCGGGCCAGGCTTGGTCTGCGTGAGTTTTACCAAAATTTGGCAGCCGTTCTTTGGCAAAATCAAGTAGCGCCTGCATACGCATGGCATAGGTATGTTCTGCAAGAACGCGGATGCGGGCGCGCTGGGCTATTTCTGCACATTCTTCCGGGCGTTGCTGGTAATAGACTATCTGATTCTGTAAATCTTCCAGGCTGGTAAATTGCGCCAGCTCACTTCCAGTAAACAGCTCGGCCATAAGGGAACGCTGATCCACAAGCTGAAAGGCCCCGCAGGCGGCCACCTCAAAAGTCCGAGGATTAACAAAATCCCCATTACTGACCAGATGATTTGTGTGTACACTGGAATGCAGGTTCAAATTTATTTTTGTAGCATTGTAGATACGCACAGCATCTTCCGGAGCTATGCGCTCTCCCTGCCGTTGCACAAGAGGAGCAAGACGCGGTTCGCTTTCCCACTCCGTTCCCCATACTTTAAAGCCGACTCCCTGCTGCATGAGCTGCACAAAGGCTTCCCGCCGGTTGGGATAGCCCGCGCCCAGAAAGGAAAGATCCGCCCCAAAATGAGTGCGTTCAGCTTCGGCCAATTGCAGTGGCTTGTGAAAAGAGGGCTGAGCCGCCATGGGTAAGTACAAAGAGTTATGTACACCAATACTTTCAAGCTCCTGCAAAAAAGGATCTTTTTGAATAACCGCAAAAATGTCATAAAAAGGAGCAAAGGCCCGCCAATAGGTAAAAAGGCGAAAATCTTCAACAAACCACATGGCTGTGGGAATGCCGTCCTTACGAAGACGCTTGAGAGCCTGCCTGCTCATGGGGGCCTGCGCCAGACAGAGCACAAGGTCGGGCTGAAACTGCTCTACCTTGGCAAGAATAGCCTGAGAAACCAACTGGAGAAAACTATTCTCCAAAAACTCCAGCCGTTCTATCCCAACGCGCAAATGTTTTAGAGCCGTGAAAGCGCTGTAAAAATCAGGTGCCTCAAAGGTATCCACAAGGCAGCCTATTTCCTGCAAGGCTGTTGCGCAATAACGCCCAATGGGGAGAGAGCCACCATAAAGGGGCAAAACAACAAGAATGCGGTGCATGGCGCTTCCTTTTCTTACAGCGTAGGGTGATTAAAGGGGGCTGAGGGAGTATCGCGTTGCGGCAGTATCCAGTCCGCATCCTGAAACAAGGCCTGGGGAGTGTAATCCGGGATGCTGCCCGTTGCTTTTCCAACGTAATCAGCAAGGGTATTGCGCAAGGCAGTGCGGCTCTCCTGCGCCACATCCTCTCCATCCACCGGCAAATATACAACGCCCATGCTATCCAATTGGCTAATACAGCCAAGCAGATTCTCCGGCCATTTCGCCGCCGGTTTTCCTGCCAGATGGGTCAAAAAATGCTCATCCGAAAAGGGAGTCAGGCACCCTACTCCATGTGGGCAAGGGGTAGCCTCCAAACAGGGAGAACACGGAAGAGCGGCCTGCCAAACCGTGTGCCCCATGCCATAAGGGCCTGTTTCAAAACACCATGCAGAAGAAAGAAAAAAGGCCTGCACAGGAACACCCAGGTGAGCCGCGAGATGCATAATACCGGTATCGGGAGTTATCAGCAGGTCAAGCCCTTGCAAGAGCTCTGGCAGATCGGTCAGGGCTGTACTTCCTGTGTGGTCTTCAAGCTTGTCTACCGCTGTGGCAGAGAGATACCGCGCCAGTTGCCGCACAAGAGGGCGCTCGCTTTTCCCGCCAAAGGTAACAAGGGTGGGGCCGCCTCGTGCGCCAAAAATAGCCTGCACACAGGCCCCAAGTACCGCTGCAGGAAGGCTGCGGCGTGCCTGCCTTCCCGCCATGACAATGCCTATACGGTTGCTCTGGGCCTTGCGTGGAATCGGATTCACACTCTCCGGGGCGATGGGCGAAGGATGCAAATGCGCCCAAAAATCCACAAGATTCAAGGGGGAGGAGGCGCGCTTACCAATCCAGCGAGAGGCAAGCCTGCACCAGAGGTTACGCTCTGGCTGGCCTTTATGGCGGGTATACCCGTGGACTATTTCCGCTGGAAAAAGCGAAGCAAAGGCGAGGCTGAGAGGTGTGTTATTCAGCGTATACACACTTGTCAACGGCAGTGTGCGAAGCTCCTGAAAGGTTTTATGCGCCAAAGCAAGCACCTGCGCTGGGCGCTCCATTCCCGTGGCGCTACCTGCGTGAGCAGGTACAGGGTGAATACCGGCAAAGGGATAAAGAACAGCCGCTAGGGATGCCAGGGAAATATCAACACACAGATGAACCTCTCCCTCGCGGGCAAGGGAAAGGATTAACCTTTTACTTTGCACCAGATCGCCAAAGCGGGCCAGTTGAATAACAAGACTACGGCGCAAAAGGAACTCCGGCGGTAAAAAAGAAAAGATGATACAGGCGATTGAGGCAAAGCTATTTACAATACTCTCAACCTGAGGCCGTTGCACAATGGAAGAATTGCGTCCAAATTTTACCAGAAACCTAAAAAATAATAGAAGATATGTCTTCTTAACATGCTTTTAAAGTCCACACAGGCTTTAAAAGAAAGGTACGCTGCGCTGTCTGCTGCGGGCACCTGCTGCGCTGTTGCCGGAGGCCATTATGCAATAGCCTCAACCTGTATCGTATTTTTTTTTATGGAGCAAGTTGAGCCTAAGCTGCGGAACCAGGATGCACGCATCGTAGTAAAGTCCAATTGTAAAAGAATATAAGAACTTATCCATAAATAAGGATGTTCGCGGTCAATAGCTGCGTCAAATGCCTTTTTTGCTCCGGGTCGAGGACATAAGAGTCCACTCCCTCCGCAAAAAAAACATTTTCCTTGCTCTTGCCACACGCTCTCCTTATTTATGGATAAGTTCTAAGACTCCGCCCAAACTCGCAGAAAATGCCGTCCCGCAATCCGGCATTTACAAAAGGTATCAAAGCATTGCGTAATAACTTCAGATGTGCAACACTCGCACGTTGAATTTGTTCCTATGCAACATCCCTAGGAAGCGCAGCAGCGTTTTTTGAACTATAAATGATATCATGAGGGCTCTCTATGAAGGTACAACTGTTAGGTGCAGCCAAGACTGTAACAGGCTCATGCTATATTATCGAGGCTAACAATACTCGCTTTGCCATTGACTGTGGCATGCACCAAGGCAATGCGGAAATTGAAAAGCGCAATCTCAGCACACCCTTATATCATGCTGAGGCGCTTGACTTCGTACTGCTTACCCATGCTCACATAGATCACAGCGGCCTCTTGCCCCGCATTGCCAAAGAAGGTTTTGCCGGTACCGTGTACTGCACGGAGCCCACGCGCGACTTAGTAAGCATAATGCTGCTCGACAGTGCCCACATTCAAGAAATGGAAGCGGAATGGGCCAGCCGCAAAATGGCCCGC
>JAVBJS010000095.1:0-5933 GCA_031546885.1 Desulfovibrio sp. | reverse complement strand
TCTGCTTTGAAATCATTCGATAAAAATTATGTCTTCTCTTGGCATTTAGCTCTTAAGAGCCTTCGGAAGACTTTTTAAGGGAAGACTGAACTGAATTTGCTGTATTGTGCAACGAACTCTCCCTGTGGATCAGGCGGGGGGGGCTGGGGAATGGAACCTTAAGGAAGTTAGCCCCTTGAGTTCGTTGCACATGCACGAACTCTGGCACCTGCACAGCAAGTGCCCGCTGCGCAGGTGCCAGAGGCCATTGTACAATGGCCTCCCCTTGGGGCTTTTTCCCTCAGTCTCTTCATGCAATAGCTGTTCTGAGGCCATTGCACAATGGCCTCTGCGGATGCGCCAGCAGACGCCCGCAAGCGAGCAGCGCGGCGTGCCTTTATTTCAAAGCAGCTTCGCTTTGAAATCATTCGATAAAAATTATGTCTTCTTTTGGCATTTAGCTCTTAAGAGCCTTCGGAAGGCTTTTTAAGGGAAGATTAAACTGAATTTGCTGTATTGTGCAACGAACTCGTTCTAGATATTGCCAAGGGTGGTGAGAAGCGTGTGAACATCGTTTTCCTGTCTTGCTTGCAGGCGGATGAAGCCTTGCGGCATACCGGGAATGGAGTCGCAATTACGGATAAGCACGGTTTTTTTGAGGCATGCTTCCTGTACTATGGAAGCTTTGTAGGGGTGTTGCAAGCCGCAACATAAAAAACCTGTTCCTTCAAAGACCTTGGCGGGATGAATGCAGCGTAACCGCCGTAATTCTCGACCCATGTGGGTTACGGCGTTGTTGAGGCGAGGAATTGTGGCCCTGAATTCTTCAAGGTTTTTAAGAAAAAGAATCCCCATGGTTTGCGCAAAGGGACTTATTGTCCAGGCAGGGCGCAAGGAAGCCATACGGGTAAGGGCCATGCGATTACCAAGGAGGTAGCCCAGCCGGATGCCGGGACAGCAAAAAAAGTTTGTCATGCTGTTCATGGTAAACAGGGATACCCCTTGTTGCACAGAAGCTGCAAAGGAGCTGATATGATTTTTTGCGTAGCTGTCACTGCCGGCAAGAAATTCACGGTAGCAGGTGTCAATGAGAAGGCGGGGGGCGCGTATCATGGAAAGCAAGGTGTGAATATCCGGGTAGGTGACAGCAGCCGGGTTGTTGGGTGTGCAGAGAACCACGAGATCGGCCTGACTCTCCCAGAGGCGGGAGTATTCTTTGGGGCTGCACGTAAATTCGTTCTCTGGGGAGGGCGTTAAAATTTCATACGGAATGTTGAGAGCTTCGCAGGCTATGACGTATTCAGAAAAAATAGGCCCGATGAAGAGCACTTTTTGTGGAGCCATGCTGTGCATGAAAAGCCAGATGAGTTCCGTAGCTCCATTGCCGGGCAGGATGCATTCCGGTGAGATATTCTCATGCTGCACCAGGGCTTCCACCAACAGAGAGGCGCGGGTATCTGGATAGTGCAGGAAGGGGTAGGAAGTCTTTTCCACCAGCTTTTGCGTTAGGTGGAAGGCAAAGATATTGGTGTTGCTGCTGAAATCCAGAATGTTTTCAGGAGCTATGCCAAGGGAACGGGCGGCAGCGTAAACCTCACCGCCATGGTTTTTACTGTGGCGCGGTCTGGCTGTGTGGAGCGGCGTGCTTTCCTGATTTATCATGGCATGAGCTTCCGAAGGAATTGTCGATAAATGTTTTCAACAGTATTCAGGCGTACATCCGGGGCGTAGCTATTGCCTTGCAACAGAGCATTTTTGGCAAAAATGTGTGTTTCTTCAGGGTGTTGCAGCAAGTATTCCATGGCGGTTGCCAGTGCCTGAGGGTTCTCAGGGGGTACAGTTATACCACAGGATTCCAGAATTTCCGGGACGGCTCCAACGTGGGTGCCAATGGCGGGAAGGCCCATACGTATGGCTTCCAGCAGGGTATTGGGCATGGATTCTGAGCGGGATGGCAAAATAAAAATATCCATAGCGTTCAGGTGGCTTGCCACATCTTCTGTATGAGGGATGAGCTGTACTGCCTCTGCTATGCCGAGCTCAAGGCAGCGCGCTTGCCAATTTTCGCGCGAGACGCCTAAGACGAGTAGGCGTGGTGTTGCCGTGGGGGCGCTCTTTTTGAAAACGGAGGCAAAGGATTCCAGTAAAATATCCACACCTTTGACGGGGCTTTCACCCGCCACAGTGCCAAATACGCGGGTTTCTTCTTGAAAGCCCAGTGTGGCGCGGATTTGCAAACGTGGCGTGCGTGGGGTGATGCGGGCATCCGGCACAGAATTGGCGACCACAGCAAGGCGCTGCCCGTTGACTCCCAAAGAGCGCAGGATTTGAGCGCAGGCCTTTGAATTTACAAGGAATGCGCTGATCCCCGGTGACCAGTAAGGTAGGGGGTTATTGGGCCGGAAAATAACGCCTCTATGGGCAAAAATGGCGGCTCGTTTGCGCCAGAATAATCCCCACCACGCCAGCAATTTGACTGCCTTATTGTGGAAGCCGTGAACAATGCAAGGGGTTCCGGGCGGCGGCATGGCTGCTTCAATATTTTTGCGCCACATCCTTTTTTCTCCAAGGGTTCCCCAATGTTTCCAGTCCGGGGCAAGGGTGCGCAGGGTGGAGTTGTCTGGTACAAAAAAAGTGACGTTGTGCCCGCGTTCTGCCAGACCTTGCGCAAGGTAGAGCGCCTGACGTGAACCGCCGCTTTTTGTCTTGGATGAGGTAAAAAGAATGATATGCATTGGTGCATTGGGTGGAGTCTTTGTCACAGTGCTTCCCTAAAAAAATATTCCAGTTTATCCGCTTGGGTTTGGAGAGAGAAATTTTCCGCACAGTGCTGCCAGGAAAGGGCCTTCCATTGAAGAAGTATTTCGCGAGGGGCGGATACTACAGTGCGGAGGGTATTATACAAAGGCAATGCCGAGGGGGTGCCATGCATGTTCGTTGTCGCAGCGTTTTTGAATGTGGTGAGGTCAGGCTCCGCGGTGAACGGTACGGGCGCAAAGGGCAGAGCAGGGGGCCAGCATTCTTGCACGCCGCCCACATCGCGGGCAACGGGAATAAGCCCGTGAGCCATTGCTTCCAGCAGCGTATTCGGCAGGCCTTCTGTGTAGGAAGAAAGTACAAAGATATCGCTCTGTATAAGCAATTCCGAGATATTCTGCATAAATCCGTGAAAGGTGACACGCGGGGCAAGCCCCAACTGCAAGCAAAGGGTGCGTAGCTCTTCCAGAAAGCTTCCTTCACCGGCAATGTCCCAGCGGAAATGAAACCCTTCCTGGGCAAGGATAGCCAGTGTATGGGCCAGTTCTGCATGGCCCTTGTTGGGGTTGATCTGGCTGGTGCTTACAATGCGCAAGGGGCTACTTACCATGGTGGGAGCTGCTGCAAGGGCTTTTTTGGCAGAGTAAACAATGGAGGTTCTTTGAAGGGGAATCCAGGGCAGGCGTTCTCGCATACCATCGCGTATATAGCGGCAGGGGCAGAGGTAGTGGGGAGAAAGCAGGGAATCGAGTATGCGAACTTTCCAGGAGTTTTCCATATCTCCCGGTAGCCCGATGCGCTGCACAAGGGGAATGCCTAAAAGACGCGCCGCTACGCCGGCTGTTCGTAAATCTCTGCCGACATTGACAAGAACGGCCTCGATGGCGCGCTGCCGGAAGGCTTTATGGAAAAAATGGATGGCAAGGGGGTTGAAATCCGGCCCGAATTCCACAGGAATTGCTTCCAGCCCGGCAGCCTGCGCACGCTCGATAAAGGAGCCGGGGCGGCCAAAAATAACGATGTCGTGTCCTTTATCCTGGAGGGCGGCAGCAAATTCCAGAGTCCACGTCTTTACGCCGCCCCAGCGGCGGGTTGCATTACAGAACGCAAGCCGCATCAGGAAGCATCCGCCTGCATGCGTGCGGCAAACATGGCTGCACCATAACCATTGTCTATGTTAAAAACCGCCATTCCCGGAACGCACGAGGCCAGCATGGAGCAAAGGGCAACATACCCGCCTTGCGAGACACCGTAGCCTATCGAGGTGGGTACCGCCAGAACGGGGCGGCGGGTAAAGCCCGCTATGACGCCAGGGAGGGCTCCCTCCATGCCCGCTATGACAATAATAGCCAAGGCGGAGTCCAGAGTAGTAAGCCAGGGGCGGATGCGGTGCA
Organism: Desulfovibrio sp.; assembly: GCA_031546885.1. Lineage (GTDB taxonomy): Bacteria > Desulfobacterota > Desulfovibrionia > Desulfovibrionales > Desulfovibrionaceae > Frigididesulfovibrio. Next base: position 1,803 of record JAVBJS010000095.1, on the reverse strand, counting down.
GACCGGAAACGCCGATATCGCAGGCAAGGGCTGCGCTTATGTCATGAAACCGGCAGGTGGCAAAGGCTTCGAGGGCCACGCGCATATCAGCGGCTCCGGCGCTCACAATAACAACGCGCCCCGTCTCAGGCCAGGGGGGAGTGAGCTGCAAAGGTTTACCCAGAGAAAAAACCCCGGCGGCTTCCCAAAATTCGCCTTGTGGAAAGGCTTGCTGGAGCATAACTCCTTGCTCCAGGGAGATGCGCGTTGCAAGTACTGGTTGTGTTCCCTCTCTCCAGAGAGCCGTGATGGCGGAAAGCAGGCGCTGGTTATCTTTTCCTTCACCAAACACTGTTTCGCCAAGGCCGGTGCGTATCTGCCGGTGCGTATCAACAGTAACTCCGTCAAGGGTTTGTAAAAAAGGCGTAAAGCGCGCATGGCGCAAGGCATCAGCAGGGGTGAGCGTGCCGGCGGAAACACTTTGAAAAAGTTCCAGGAGGGTATGGGGACTGTTCATTACCAAATGATAACGCATCCCTTACCCGCAAGGCAAGGAGGAAGTTCTGTTGTGTTCACCCAGTAAGAGATCGTTGCATAATGGCCTATGGCGCGCTGCGCTGTCCACTTGCGGGCGCTTGCTGTGCAATCGCCTGAGTTCGTTGCACAGTGCAACGAACTCAGTAAGGCCTTGTCTCAGCCATGTACAATCAGAGGATGTCGTGATACGGCATTTAAACAGTGGCGAGCGCTATTGCAATTCAAGAAGGAAAAGGCTGTGCGGTATGGAAAGGGTGCCAATCCATAAACCGGAAGTCGGGAATAATCTCACCGTGCCTGTTCATCCAGGGTGTACGTATGTGTTTACGTATCTCCCGGAAGACATTGTGTGGGATAGAACGGGAGATGACCTGCATGCGGTTTTTGCCGACGGCGCGTTGCTTGTTCTGCAAAAATTTTTTTTAGCGGGAATGAATAAAGAAGTATATTTGCAATTTTATGATGTGGTTGTTTTGGCGCGGGATCTTGTAGGGGCCTTTGCGGCGGATTTGCAGACGGATGCCTGCGGGGAGAATCTCTGCGATATTCGCCAGGCTCATTACACGGATGCCGCACAGGCGGAGCAGGAGGCAGACCTTTTTGCATTGCATGAAAGTCCGCTGGATGCACTAACGGCTGTTACTATTAGTACGCCCTCGGAACGTGCCGAAATGCCGCTTGGGGCGTTGTTTCGGGCGGCTGGTCAGGTGCTCTCAGAGGCATCTGTGGAAAAATCACTCGCGGCGGAGCCTGGAGCGGCTGCGGGAGGGGTGTTTGGCCTTTGCGCCCATCAAGATTTTGAAGCCATTGCAGGTACTGTCTCACATACTACAGGTGTGGGTTTCTTGTTACACGATAGCGGGTATGCTGCAATACGTGAAGGTGCGCTCTTGTTTGATGGCGGGGCCTGTGGTGCCCTGTTGCCGGGAGGGGAGCACTGGCTTGATCGTTTGGAAGAGGTATCGCAGCGGTTGCTTGAGCATACTCCCGATAAGCTGATTGGGAACCCGCAATCTTCGGATCTTACAACTATTTTGTTGAATCATATTTTTTATGAAACACTCCAAAATTACTAGGGACTAAGGGGAACTGGTTGTATGAAGCCAAGTGATTACATGCCTGAAAGTATGACAACCCATGATTCGTGGATGCTGTTCAAAATTATTGCCGAAATTGTTGATGGTTTTGAAATCTTGAATCGTATGCAGCGTTGCGTTTCCATTTTTGGCTCGGCGCGGGTGAGTCCGAATGCAGCTATTTATAAGGATACACAGACCATTGCTCGGT
>JAVBJS010000058.1:0-7552 GCA_031546885.1 Desulfovibrio sp. | reverse complement strand
CCGGGGGCCCTCCCCCCTTCACCCCCCCACGGGGATGGAAGCCCCGGGGCCCTCATTGGGGGCTACAGGTTATTACACGCTGTACCGTACCAAATGAGGGGGGCCGGGGAAATCATTTCCCCTGCCGGGGGCCAGGGGCAGAGCCCCTAGTATTATTTACTTTTGCTGAAACTTTTGGTCTACAAACTTGCCACCCACAACCTTGTACATGGCGAAACCTGCACCGATAACATCGCCGCGCTCATCAAAGCGGATGGTGCCAATGGGAGTATCTACGTCATTGGTGCGCAGGGCTTTTGCGATGGCGTCGGGATCAGTTGAGCCTGCTTTTTCCACGGCATTGAGAATAGCCTGAGTGGCGGCGTAGGCGAGGTAGAAGAATTGACCGGGTTCTTCATTGAATTTTTTTCTGTGAGCTTCAAGGGCTTCCTGGCTTATGGGCAGGTCTGAAGAATCGCGGGAGCTTGAGGCATAAACGCCTTCACCGTTTGCTCCAGCAAGCTCAAGGAAGCTGCCGGTTTTTACGCCATCTTCTGAAACGAAGTTAAGGGTCATTTTTTTGCTCTTGATGAGCGCAACAAGCTTGGATGCTTCTGGGTAGTAGCCTCCAAAAATTATTGTGTCGGCTCCGCTGCGCCCAATTTTCTGGATAACGGCGGAGTAGTCAACCGCACCAGGGGTTATGCCTTCAAAAAAGACGACTTGAGCCTTGCCGCTTTGTTCTATAAATTGTTTGGCGAACTCGGCGTAGCCTTTGCCGTAGTCGCCCTTATCATGCAGGACGGCTATCTTTTTGGCACTGAGAGCCTGAAGGGCGAAGTCGGCGCCAAGACGAGCCTGCGCATCATCAGAGGGAGTGGTGCGGAAGAAGTAGGGGAACTTGCCTTGTTGTGTCAGCTCTGGGCTGGTGGCAGAGGGGGAAACAGCAACAACTTTGCGGCTGTTATAAATGGGCAAAGCGGCTTTGGTTGCGCCGGAGCAGGTATGCCCCATAGCTATGAGAACACCTTCAGCCACAAGCTTTGTAGCCGCGTTTGTGCCAAGCTCGGGTTTGCATTGATCATCCTGGGGAACAAGCTCAACCTGCATCCCAAGTATGCCGCCGTTGGCGTTGACCTTGTCTGCAACAAGCTTGGCTGCGTTAAGGGCAGGTGTGCCATAGCCAGCGAGGTCGCCTGAATGTGATCCGGGAACGCCCAGCTTGAGTGTTTGCGCAGCCAAGGCACCTGTTGCGGAAGTGAGCAGCAGGGCTGTGATAAGAATAAAACATTTTTTCCCAAACATAGAAGACCTCCGGTTGTAGGCGATAAAAACGGATAGGTACCGCATAAAATTAACCTGTCATTGCCATGAAAGGCGAAGCTTTGTCAAACATGTGTTGCTATACAGCGCTGTTGCCACACCCTTACTGTAGATGGTTGCAAAATGAAACGATCTCTGGCGATTGCGTCGCAAACGCCCGCAAGCGGACAGCGCAGCGTGCCTTTCTTTCGCAATCCGCTCCGGTTGCGAAAGCATGTTAGAAACTTATGTCTTATTTTTCAGATGGATAAAACGGTACACCATTTTATCCAGTGGAGCTAAAAGAAAAGGCACGCTGCGCTGTTCGCTTGCGGGCACCTGCTCCGCAGTTGCCGAGGCCATTGTGCAATGGCCTCTACTGCGGGGTAATGACTTTCAGCCCCCCCATGTAGGGCCAAAGAGCTTCAGGCAGAAGGACGCTGCCGTCTGGCTGTTGTCCATTCTCAAGCAGGGCGACAATGGTACGGCCTGTGGGCAGACCAGACCCATTGAGGGTATGTATAAATTCCGGTTTGCCCCCATTTGCGGGGCGAAAGCGCAAATTGGCGCGGCGGGCTTGGAAATCCTCACAGTTGGAGCAGGAAGATATTTCACGGTAGGTATTTTGCCCTGGCAGCCAGACTTCAATATCGTAGGTCTTGCTGGAAGCAAAGCCCATGTCGCCGGTGCAAAGGGTAATAACCCGATACGGCAGGTTAAGGCGCTGTAAGAGGTCTTCCGCATGGCCGCGCATTTTTTCCAGCTCTGCGTAAGAATTTTGCGGATGGGCATACCGTACCATCTCTACTTTGGTGAACTGGTGCTGGCGAATGAGCCCCTTGGTATCCTTGCCGTATGAGCCCGCTTCCGAGCGAAAACAGGGGGTTTGCGCTGTGTATGCTAAAGGAATTGCGCTTTCTTCCAAAATTTCAGAGGAGTGCATGTTGGTGAGGGGAACTTCGGCAGTGGGGATCAAGTAGTAATCCCAGTTTTCCAGCTTAAAGAGATCTTCAGCGAATTTAGGAAGTTGTCCTGTGCCTTGCATGGTACTGCTGTTCACCATGAGGGGTGGGAGAACTTCGGTGTAGCCATGCTCTGTGGTGTGAACATCTAAAAAGAAATTAACAAGGGCGCGATCCAGGCGGGCAGCCCAGCGCCAATAGACAGTGAACCGGCTGCCGGTGAGTTTGGCCCCGCGGTCAAAGTCGAGGCCGCCGAGAGATTCAGTCAGTTCCCAGTGTTCTTTTGGAGTAAAGGAAAAGGTAGGTATTTCGCCCCAAGTGTGCAGAAGGGTATTATCTTGTTCACTTTTTCCTGTGGGTACGCTTTCGTGAGGAGTGTTGGGAACAGTGAGCATCCAGGCATTTTGAGCAGTCTGCGCGGATTCCATGGCAGATTCCAGCTCTTTGATACGGGCATTGACGCCGCCCATGTGGGTGATGAGGTCGGTGGCGTCTTCGCTGGCACGTTTGCGCTTGGCCACATCGGCGGAAACGGTATTGCGCTCAGCCTTGAGTGTTTCTATTTCTGCAATGATACCACGGCGTTGTTCATCAAGGCGAGTAAACTCGACAACGGTTATGGGGGAGCCTCTGCGCTCAAGAGCGGCGGTGATCTTTTCAGGATTGCGTTGTAGTATTTTGAGATCAAGCATGGGGACTCCTTGCAGAGAGGTATATTCAATTATTTCAATAGATACGATATAACATTTTTTTGCGTATCAAGCCGCAAAGGAATTGTATAGGAAAAGCTCAATAAAATCAATTGTGCAAGATGCGCGTTTTTGATATGTTCTTACTGTATTGTGGACTGTCTTAAAGCTTGGCAGGAGGAACTGTGCGGAGATATAAACAGGGGACACTGGATTTTTACTGTGCCGCGTATGCCGTTGTAAATGCTTTGGCACGGCTGCGGTGTATAGATATGACGCAGGCACGCGACTTGTTGTGCGATTTTCTTCTCACGTTGTCTGGCGCGCCAGCTTTGTTGAATGCTTTTATGAGGAATGAGACGGATCACTATTGGGTTGTGCGGTATCTGATGGCTCGGTGGTGCCGGGAGCATCCGCGCAAAATTGCGCTCCAGCAGCCCTTTTCTCAATGTCTTTTGCCGGATGAGCGAGCTGTCGATTTATTGACAATGGCACAGAGTAATCCCTTTTTTTTGCCGGAAGCGCCGTTGCCGGGCAGCCGGAGAACGCGGGCCCAGCAAAAAGCATTTCGCGCAGCAGGGGAAAATGTGTGGAATACCTTGGAAAGCTGGATGGGAACGCCGGAAAAAGCCGTTTCGCATACAGCGATATTTCGCTTCCATCGCTTTATGATGGGAAGGGAGGAGCCCATTGTATCACATTGGACAACGGGTAGTTACCTGTGCGGCGAGGTATTATTCTTGCATGACTCAAGCGGAGAAGAGAATGCCCTGCATTCATTGGGAAAAGACGATTTACTTTTGGAGCAGGAGTGGCCAGTTGTCTGGATTGTCCCAGAATCAGTATTGCTTTTACAAAATTTTGTTATGCAACCGCACCCATAAGAGCAACTCAACTACTTCATAGGTAAACTGCTCTTGTGTACAATGGACTTTGAAAAGGAATAAGGAGACGGTTTGCACTATTCTCGCCCCCCTAATGCCCGTTCGCCCCATTGGTCTGAATGCACAGGAAGAGTAGCCAAGTTTGTTGCGTGTGTTTGTTTGTTTGTAGTGGGGCTGTTTTTTGAGCGGGACTTCGCTGTTGCTGCCGACCCCCTTGCTTTGAATTTTTTTAGTCAGCGCGGAACGGCATCTTGGTATGGAAGTAAGGTGCACCAAGGAAAAAAGACTGCCAGCGGGCGTTCTTTTGATAGAAATTCCTTTATGGCGGCACACGGAACGCTCCCCTTCGGTTCTATCGTGCGGGTATATAACCTTCGCAATAATAAGCAAGCACTTGTATCTATTGAAGATCGTGGGCCATATGCCAAGTCGCGTGTGGTGGATGTTTCGTACCGGGCTGCGGAATCTCTTGGTATGCTGAACTCGGGTGTGGTGGCAGTTGCCATAGAGCTTGTGGGAGGGGCAACGGGCCGTGCTTTGAATTCTGCCAACAGTTTTTATTTGCGTCTTGCCAATGTGGATGCCGTACAAAAGGCGCATAGTTTGTCTTCTTCGTTTCAGGCGCGTCTTGGCAGAGAAATACGGGCTCTTACGGTGGTAGCGCACGGCAGAAAAGAGTATGCACTGTGCGTTGGGCCTTTTCGTACTTTTTTCGAGGCGGAAGCAGCGTATGCAAAAATAGTACTCCTTGGGCCGGTGCTTGAAATTGTGGAAGCGCCAACAAAGGGGGGAGATATTCCCCTGCATGTGCCGCCTGTACTGCTGCCCAAAAAGAAACCTGTGGCGCGGAAACGGTAATGTAAATTTGTGCTTTCTTATTTCTTGCCCCAGCGTCGTGCGGAGAGTATACTTCTTGTCAAACGAGGCTATGGGCCCTTTTCAAAGGTTTTCTCCAGCGGGTTTTGAAAAAAAGTATGCTGCACTGCTGGCTTGTGCGCATCTGCATATGCAGTAACGAGAATTCGTTATGCGATGGGCTCTATTTATAAATTCTCCTTTCTTGTAATTTACAGCAGTCTCTACCTGCGCAACAGTTATGGAAGCACTATGATGGATCGTATGAATTTTGCCTTTCTGCGGGCAACACCCGCTCCGGATGTGGGGCGTAATGTGGGTATTATTGGAGCGGGGCCGTCAGGTCTTGCTGCCACAGGGTACCTTGCCGCCAATGGGTATCAGGTAGAAACCTATGATAAATTGCCAAACCCCGGCGGGCTCATGGTTTTTGGTATTCCAAGCAGCCGCATTCCTCCTGACAGGATTCAGCGAGGGGTGACACTGCTTGAACGCAAATATGGTGTTCTTTTTCACATGCGCACAAAAATTTGTTGCAGCGCACCGTTGCATGAAGAGGAAGGGGATCATTTCTCCTATGACATGGTGGGATTGGCGGATCTTCTGGAGCGCCACGATGCCATTATGATCTGTACAGGCTCGTGGAAATCGCGCAAGCTTGGGGTGGAGGGTGAAAGCCTTGCCGGTGTGTATTCAAGTCTTGAATTTCTTTTTCCCATCCGTGCGGTGCGCTATGCATCCCCTAATGTGACTGTTCCGCCGGTGGAAGGCAAGCGAGTGGTCGTTATTGGCGCAGGGCATTCTGCTGTGGATGTTGCTCATAGTGCCAAAAATCTTGGTGCAAGCGAGGTAACGGTGGTTTACCGCCGCACGGCAGCTCACGCTCCTTGTGGTCGCTTTGAAATTGAGCGGATGGTTGAGTCCGGTTGCGTGTGGAACGAGCTCTGCACTCCCTTACGTTTCTTGGGAGAAAGTGGACAGGTTTGTGCCGTTGAAGCACGGGATAAGAATGGTGATCTTATCACCATTGCGGCAGATGCCGTAGTGACGGCCATCGGTGAAATTCCAACCCCTCCCTTTGCTAAAGAACTTGGCCTTGAGAATGTACGTAAGGGCGAGGTGCGTTGGCTTAATATGACAGCCCTTGAAAATGTTTTTGTGGCGGGTGATGTGCTGACAGGGCCTTCAAAAATAGGAACTGCCGTTTATAGTGGATTGCGTGCTGCACGTTCTTTGTCTAACTGGTTGGATTTAAAAGCACAAAACAGGCAGACGGAATATGATGCTGTCTCTGATCTGATTCAGCGTCCGTAATTTCAGCCTGAGAGTATGTTATCAATGAGGCAGGTTAAGGGCGTGTTGATTTAAAACCCTCATTGCTTCAGCGTGATACACGTTTTTTAAACATTTTATTTCTGGATATACCATGTCTTCCACTCCTGTTACACAAACGCCCACCCCAGACACGACTGCGCCTCAGGATACGCGCACTCTGTATATTGATTACAGCAAGTGTATTGGCTGTGAAACTTGTGAGGCCGTCTGTAAGTTTTTGTATACACAGCCACGCATTGTAATGGTGCGCACGCTTGAAGGGCTTATGGTTCCTTTATATTGCAAGCACTGCGAATCTCCGCACTGCATTAAGGTTTGCCGCGCCGGCGCCTTGCGGCAGGATGCAGACGGGGCTGTTATTCTAACTCCCCTCGCTTGTAGGGGATGTACAACAAAGAATTGTATTCTTGGTTGCCCTTATGGCGGAATGTTTGCCACCGGAGAGGGTATTGGAGTGAACAAGTGTGACCTGTGTGCCGGACGCAGAAAGCAGAACGAGTTGCCGGCCTGTGTAGAAATGTGCCCTTGTGGAGCTATTATGCTTGTGGAGCGCGACCGTCTGAAAGACCTTGAAACGGAAGAAAGCCGGGCGGCACGCGGGCGGGTGCAGGAGCACATCAGGCCGAAGTCCTGATGTTAGGCAGTATATTCAATAAAGAGGCTGTGGGGGAATGATCCCCTTGAGTTTCCCTCCCTCAGCCCGCCCTCCCTTCTGCAATAGGGTAAGGTTTGAGGGAAACTGTGGTTACGATGCTGATAAGGCATGAAAAAGTTCTAAAAGCACTTGCCTGCTTATAAAATATACAGGCCAGAAGCACAAAAAATGCTGGCTAATCTGTATGATGATAGTAGTACAATATGGTAAAAAATATGCAGGAGAGGGCAACCTCTTCGCTTGCGCGGGCTATTGCCTTTGTAAAAAACCGCTGGTCTGAGCCACAGGGGTTTGCGGAAATACTACGGGTGGCCTTGCCGCTTGTTACCAGTATGGCATCCGTAACGGTGATGGAATTTACAGACAGGCTTTTTTTAAGTCATTATTCGGTAGATGCCATTGCAGCAGCGTTGCCTGCTTCTCTTGCATCCCTCACCATTATGCTGACTCTTATGGGCGTGTGCAGTTATTCTTCTGTACTTATTGCGCAATATGTTGGTGCAAATGATACTCGCCAGGTCGGTTCTGCCCTATGGCAGGGAATTTGGCTTTCCTTGGGCGGTGCTGCGATTCTTGTGGCGATGATCTGGATTGCCGAGCCTCTGTTCGCCTTTGCCGGGCATGCGCCCGCCATTCAAGTTATGGAATGCGCCTACTTCAAGGTCTTGGTGGGTGGCTCAGGCTTTTGCCTTGTAGGGTCTGCGCTGGGGGCATTTTTCTCTGGTCGCGGCAGGACAAGACCTGTGATGTTGGCAAATCTGTTTGCTGCTCTTGTAAATATTCCTTTGGATTATCTTCTTATTTTTGGCGGCTTTGGCATTCCTCCCTTGGGTATCGTGGGAGCCGGCATTGCAACTGTGGCTGGCTGGTTTTTAAGTGTTGTTATTTTGG
>JAVBJS010000020.1:0-23427 GCA_031546885.1 Desulfovibrio sp. | reverse complement strand
GCCCGGGCGCCACACCACTCACCCGCGGCGCAGCGGGCCCCGGGGACCAAACCGAACGCGCGGGGGCGGGGCAAAAACCCCTTTTGAAAAAGGTGTTTTTCCCCCTCCCCCGTACCCCTACCCCCTTTTCCCCTAAACTTTTCAATTTAGTGAATAGGTACTACAATCAATTGATAACTGTATCGACTCAATATCAAAAATTACGTGGACGCATAGCTCCCAGCCCGACAGGAAATATGCACCTGGGAAATGCTTTCGCTTTTCTTATGGCGTGGCTTGCCGTTCGCGCCCAGGCTGGAACTTTGGTATTACGTGTTGAAGACATTGACCCCGATCGTTCCCGCCCTGCCTTTATGGAAGGTATCATGGATGATCTGCTCTGGTTAGGGCTCTTCTGGGATGAAGGGCCGCCACAAGGTGGCCCCTACGCTCCTTATGTGCAAAGCCAACGCACCCACCTCTATGAGATGGTTCTTGCCGTCTTTGTTCAGGCAGGCCTTGCGTACCCGTGCTACTGCACACGCAAGGAAATCCGTCAGCTTGCCTCCGCACCCCACCCAGGAGACGAGGGTGCCCCTTATCCCGGCACCTGTCGTGCTCTTTCTCTTCAGGTGCAACGCGAGAATGCCGCCAAAGGCAAGCCCTTTGCTCTGCGGCTTGATGTTCAGGCCGCGCTTCGACTCCTGAAGCGGAGTGAGCGCAGTGATTTTCTTGATGGCATTCGCGGATTAGAGTCCTTCAGTTACGTTCGGTGCGGAGGAGATTTTGCCCTGCGTCGCTCCGACGGTGTTATGGCCTATCAGCTTGCTGTTGCCGTAGATGATGCCCTTATGGGTATAACGGAAGTGGTGCGCGGTAATGATTTGGTGGTTTCTACTCCTCGTCAGTTGCTTATTATCGACCTCATACAACATCTTCATGCAGCACAGGCCCTATCCTTGCCCCTTGCTGTCCCAGATCTTGTGGAGAACATTTCCAGCGGTGCAAGGCAGCTACAGCATGGTCTTGTCACCCCAAATATACCGGAAACTGTGCGCATGCATCCTCCTCATTATGCACATCTGCCGCTTATTTGTGATGCACAGGGTTTCCGACTCGCTAAACGGCACAAGTCACTGGAAGTACGAGCATTACGCGATGCCGGAATTACGTCGGAAGCCATTGTTGGCTACCTTGCCTGGCTTGGTGGATTGCAAAAAAGCATGGAGCCAAACAGTTCCTCTAACCTCATTTCCGCCTTTTCCTTTGCCCCCCTGCGCGGGGCTGACCGCAGTATCGCTTCAGATATTCTTGCAGTATTGAAAACAATATGAGTTCGTTGCATAATGCAACGAACTCTGGCGATTGCGCAGCAGCGCCCGCAAGCGGACAGTGCAGCGTGTCTTTCTTTCGAGAAAGGCTATGCGTTTAATTTCTCAAAAATTGCGCAGTATTAATGCAATAAACTGATTTAATTAGATTTATAGTTTAAACCTAGTGCGCAATGGCCCGAAATAATTGAATCCAGAGCAATGTAATCATTTTGTAGCTACACTGCTCTGAACTTTGGGCATTTTTATTTTGCTATGAATTACAGCTTGCTGATAAAGTCGGCAAGTGCCTGAATATCTTCGGCTGTTTGCTTTTTAGCAATATTTTCCATGACCTTCTTTTGTGCGCCGCCGTAGGAGCCATCGGCGTAGCCCTGCATTTTCTTTACCACTTCTTCGACTTTTTGACCTTTCAGGGGAGCGGAGCCTCCTGCTGGTTTGCTGCCGTCAGCACCGTGGCAGCCGCCACAGGACTTGTATAATGTTGCACCATCCGCAGCAAAAGCGACTGAAGCTACCGCAAGTACTGTAGCCAGGGAAAGGATTCCAAGAATTTTTTTCATGCTATTTCTCCTCGTAATTGTGTTGTATTAAGCGAATTTTCCATTCTTCATGGTATAAATGGTCAAAAATTGACCACCTTAGGCGACTCGGCGGCTTGTGCCGCTGTTCCATTTACGCTATGGGTACACCCCCTATGTATGGACAAGGTCTAAACCCCATAGAATCGAATATATCAGCTTCTGATTTAAATTGGAATAAGAACTTGTTACAAATTAGAGGCCATTGCACAATGGCCTCTGGCAACTGCGCTGCGTGCCTTTTTTTAGCTCGCTAATCGAATACTTTCGAAAAAAGGCACGCTGCGCTGTCCACTTGCGGGCGCTTGCTGCGCAATCGCTATAGTTCGTTGCACAATGCAACGAACTCAATTGAGCAACGAACTTAATTTATACACAAGCTCCAACATGTACAAAGAAATGTGAGAGGAACTGACTGCAAGCTTAATAAAATAATTTCGCCAATGATTTGAAAGGTATTTTTTTAACCGATTGAATTGTTAATGTTTTTTTATGGTTTTTTTTTCACATTTACCCTAAAGGGAATAGAAAAGCTGCCGATAGAAAAAATAAGGAAAAGATTATGGACACTCAATCATTCTATACGCGCCAGATGCTGCTCCAATATGGACGGCAGCTCGTTGCTGCGCGACGTCTTGCAAGGTATGATCAGCTTACAGGCCGACCATCTCCTGCTGGGACGGACGCAGCAAGGGTAAAAAGACGCGCTATGATAGAGCGTATTTCGCGTGAAATTATGGAGAATCTCATTTTTTCCGGTAGTGAAAATTCCATTGTTCAGGATGTGCGTGCAGCTTTAGCCTTGGAGCTGGGTGAGCATTTTACATTCCGTTATCCGCCTTCTGACCTAAGCTTTCAGATCTTTCGCACTACCCCGGGGGGGGAAGAAGTGGAAGTGGCAAGCGATGAGAAGCAGGAAATAATGAAAAGACTGTGGGGAATAACGTTGCGGATAGTTGATGCCACCATGTTATAATGCAGGGGGCCAGATCTTTGCTTGCAACCTTGCGCAAAGATAGCTGCTTTCGAGGAGACTGTTATGGAAATTAAAAATTCAACGCCCAAATTGGTAGATCATTACCGAACGCGCCTTGAATCTACTGTTCAAGAAGACAAAGTCCGTACGCGCCAGACTGATGCACCTGTCCAACAACCTGTTGGCGATCGCATTAGTGTTTCACCGGAGGCCCGTCTTCGCACTGAAACATACACAGCAGCCATGGCTGCCCCAGATATTCGCCGTGAAAAGGTGAATAATATAAAAGATAAGATTGCATCGGGTACCTACGATGTCGATCCAAAAAACATTGCTAAAAAGCTCTTGCAAAGTGATGTTGAGCTTGCACAGGCTGTGAGACGATAACGGAGTCTGTTATTTTTCGTGTAACGGCACCCTTGGTATTGGCCTCCTCATCGCCGCGGCGCAAAGACTTTTTCGAAGCGCTGGGTCTTGCTGTAACTATTCTTTCTCCGCCTGAAAATGCCGAGCCTTTGCCTCTTGCAGGTGAAGGCTCGGCAGAGTATACTATACGGGCCGCATGTGCTAAAGCTCTCGCTTCGAGCGAGCTTTGTGCCAATGGCGCTGTAGTGCCGGGGAAGACGCCTGCTTTTCAGTTGGACGGCTTGAGAGAAGGTTCCTCTGCTGTTTCATCTTCTTCTGATTCCTGTCTTTCTCCCCTTGTGATTGCGGCTGATACAGTTGTGGTTGTTGAGGGCGTTATATTCGGGAAACCCCAAAATAATATTCATGCCCTTACTATGCTTCGAGCTTTGCGCGGCACCACACATTCCGTCATAACAGGCTGTGCTCTGGTACGAGCGGGTGTGGTTTTGCGCACGTTTTCTGTTGAAAGCGCAGTTACATTTTGGGCCTGTTCCGACGCTCTTCTTGAAGCTTATGTGCAGAGCGGTGAACCTGAAGGAAAGGCCGGCGGCTACGCGATACAGGGGAAGGGAGGCTGTCTTGTGGAAGGCATTCACGGTTCCTGGACCAATGTTGTCGGACTTCCTCTGGCTGAAATGATTCAAAACTTGCTTGAGCTTAATGTTATTGAGCCGATACAGAGCGGTTTACCTGTGAATGAGGGCCTGCTCACCCAGGGTTAATAGAATAGTGCCTCTTGTGAAAACACTGGGGCGAAGCATCTTTTCCATACCCAAATGCATAGCTGAACAGTCAAATTATGTAGCCACTTTCGTTTTTTCGAAAAGGATAACTATGCTACGCCGAACGCTTTTCTCCCTTCTTCTTTTTGCTGTCTTGTTAAGTTTCGGGTGTGCAACAGGCCAAAATATAACTCCTATTTTGCAAGGTATGACTTACCTGAACCAGGCAGAGCAGGCCTTTGGGCCGCCCGATACTTTTTTGGTTTTGCCGGACGGCAGGATTAATTATATATGGGAAATAGATGAGAGTTACTACACGCCGCCAATGGTAGTGCCCGTTCTTGCTCCTGCTTTTTATGGAGGGTATTGGCCTCGCCCTTATTACGGGAGAGGATACGGGCGCGGCTATTACAGGGGGCCTTACGTTGGAATGGGAATGACTGCCGCAGTGACTCCCGGGAGCACCAGCTATTATATGTGTACTTTGAAGCTGCTTGTGGATCCAGATGGTCGCATCGTGGCCCGCTCTTATACCGGCAATGCCTGTGACAGACTTTTGCTGGATTCTGAGGCTCCTCTCGTGCCGCCGGTTCCTACTGTGGTGGTGGAGAACGCACCTGTCCTCCAAACCGCTCCAGATAAACAGACGAAAGGCAAAAAAACAACAGGCCGAAGCGCCACCGGGGCTGCTAAAAAAGAAACAGCGCCAACACCTGTGGCAGCACCAACGGCAGTGACAACCCCGTCATCTGTGGCAGCTCCAACACCTGCGGTAGCACCAACACCAGCGACAACCCCGTCACCTGCTCCTTGAGCCGTCTCCTTAGAGCCGTGTAGCTATGAAATTGAGTTCGTTGCATAATGCAACGAACTCAACTCAATGGTTTCAGGAAGTTGTGCTGCAACAATATTATAAGGATCATGGCTAGAAGCTCGTGTGCAATGGCCTTTGGCAATAGCCTCAGCTCTCGACTTTTCTTTTTCTTATTCTTGCGAGGGGGCGCACCAGAAGCAGAGTTTTTCGAAGAAGGTAGTAATTTCTATGGGCTTTGCGATATGCTCATTCATACCCGCCTCGCGGCAGCGCATTTGTTCTTCCACCATGGCATGTGCTGTCATGGCTATGATGGGCAGGGACTTAAAGCACTCATGGCGTCGAATGAGTTGAGTAGCTGTGTAGCCATCCATTTTGGGCATTTGCAGATCCATAAGCACCAGGGAAAAGGTGCCTACGGGGGAGGATTCCAGAAGGTTGACGGCTTCTTCACCGTTGTTGGCAACGCTGGCGCGCACGTTCACGCTTTCGAGTAGCTCCACAACAATTTGTTGATTTATCTGATTGTCTTCAACCACCAGAATGTGCGTTCCCGTCGGTAGAGAGATAGCGGGAATTTCCGCCGGGCGCTGTAACGGTTGGCAGACGATTTGCTCTGACTGCGGAGCGGAGGCCAGATCAAAACAGAGCGAGAAGCTAATGTTTGTTCCCCTTCCTGGAGTACTTTGCAAAACAATGTTGCCCCCCATAAGCTCAATAAAGCGCTTGGCAATGTTTAACCCAAGGCCGGTACCTCCAAACACACGGGATGTTGAATCCTCCGCCTGAGTGAACATTTCAAAAACGCGGCTCTGTTGGGCTGGCGTCATACCAATGCCGGTGTCGCTGACGCAAAAGCGCAACCATGCTTGAGAAACGCCCACGCCCTTACTGTTGGCTGTGGAAGGAGCGCCGGATAAAGGCGATGTGGATTCTGGCCCTTCCGGTAAAAAATCACACGTTATTGTAATAGAACCCGTTTTAGTAAATTTTACTGCGTTGTTACCGAGATTGGTGAGTATCTGTCCGAGACGCAGAGCATCACCAAACAAATATTGCGGTACGGCCGGGTCAATGGAGAAAATGAGTTGTAGTTCTTTCTCTTCTGCTTTTTGCCCAATAAGGGTGGAAATGTTATCAAAAAGCTCAGTGATATCAAAGGGAGCGTTGCTTATTTGCAGGGTTCCCATCTCCATTCGAGAAAAGGCCACAACATCGTTAATAATGCCCAGGAGAGTGGAGGAGGCCCGGTATATCTTATGGAAATAGTTTCGGGATTTATCCGGGAGTGAGGTCTTTAAAATCAGATACGAAAGCCCGATGACAGCATTCATGGGAGTGCGAATACTATGACTCATGGTTGTGAGAAAGGCGGTTTTTACAGCATTATCCTGCAAAGCCGCTTGCTTGGCTTGAAGTAGAGCGCGTGTTTGCATAGCAAGAGCCTCGGCCATTTGAGCAATGTTTGCGGCCAAGGTTCGCATGTCACCATGGAGAGCTCCGATATGAGGCTCCACGGCAAAATTACCCCGCTTCAAGAGAGTTACGGCGGCTAAAAGGCTATGAATGGGCCGTATTATCATGCGCTTGCCTGCACTGTGAACTATAAAAAAGGCGGTAAGGGTCGCCCCAATAAGTAAGGCCATATCATTGAACAGCGAGCGGTTGGCTTCACCCCGAGCCAGGGCGTCGGGCAGGGTTAGGATGGCAAGAAGGTAGGGTGTTTTTTGTTCCGGCAAGAAGAGCTGCCCATAAAAGACAAGTCTCTTTTCCTTATTCGGGAGCGTGACGGAAACGTGCCCAAGGGGCAAATTTTCAGCTAAAACTTTATCACGTTCATATCTGCGCGCTTCTTCAGACAGTGAATTTGCAGGGTATGCGTATAAAAGGTTGCCTTTCGCATCCACTAGTCGTACTTGCGCGTTAGGTGGTAGGTGCTTATCGATAAGTTTTGTAAGGTGCTGATCCGCAAAAATGCTTCCCGTCAGTATGGAAATAATCTCCCCATTCTCATCAAGCACCGGCATGGCAAAGCGCAAGGCAGATCTGCCTGCCGTAGAATTTGGCACAACCCCGGTTATGACAAAGCGCTTTTCCGCCATTGCCTGTCTAAATTCTTCCGTCTGTTGCTGATTGGGCGGCGATATTCCTGGATTACTGGAAATTAACACCTCCCCGGCGGTATCTACAAGAAAAAGATCTGTATGCCATGGATTTTTCTCTATGATGCTGGAGAAAAAATTTTGCGCTACCCGCAAGTTGTTCTTGCGAATATCTGTTTTGGCAAGGGTGAGCAAGAGTGCTCGCGTAGTGTCTATGAGCTGTTCGCTATGTGTGGAGAGACTTTTTACGGCTCCATAGGCTTGGGCCAGAGTTTCATCCATTGTCCGGGTGCGTCTGTCAAGTCCCATGTACAGGGTCACCGCCAAAATGGGCAGCATGGACACCAGCACAATGAGGTATAAATTTCGAGTAATTGATCCAAAAAAATGCATAATTATACCTAATGGTTACGATCTGAATGCAAGCAGTAATTCATCAAGCATCAGCAGAGCGGAACGAGGATTCCCACTCTGAAGCACACCGCGCAGCCATGCCTCCCTACCCGCAAAAATGGCTGGGGCGATAACAGCAATATGCTCATTAATAATTTCTGGCGTAAGGCTTGCCGAAAGAACTCCTTCGCGCAGGTACATAATAGCTTCTTGCACAGGCTTTGAGCTAAGCGCTCGCACAGGGAGCCACCGCATCAAGCATCTTGTAAAATTATCCACAGCAATTGGCTTTGCGACGTAATCATTCATGCCGGCGGCAAGGCATTCTTCCAGAATATCCATGTCTGTTTCCGCTGTCATGGCAATAATGGGTAGTTGCCAGAAGGATCCTCTGGGTAGGGTACGAATGGCCCGGCAGGCGCTCATGCCATCTAATTGCGGCATGTGCAGATCCATAAGCACCATATCGAAGGCGATAGAATATTTTTTGCAGAGTTCCAGCGCCGCAGCGCCATCAGCCGCCACGGTAACGATGATCCCCATATCCTCAAGCATTTCACAAAAAATTTGCTGATTGATAACATTGTCTTCTGCAACAAGAATGTGCAATCCAGGTAAATACTTATTTGTTTCTGCAGAATCAACGGTAAGGATAGGTAAGGGTGCCCCCCCGATAAGGTCTATTGTCAGGCGAAGTGTCACAAAGCAGTGTATGCCCTCTGCTGTCGGATGAAGTTCCACTGTCCCATCCATTAAGCGCAGGACACCGCCACAGAATACAAGAGATAAACTTACTATCTGCGCGCTTTTCTGTAAAAAAACTTCTGGGCCGCCATTCAGGGTTTCCTGTACTCGTTCGATAAGTTCTAAATCATCAGGGGCACCCGGAATGAAAATGTCAAAAAATACCGGACGAACAACCCCGTGCAGTTCTCCAACAGTGGCGTGTAACGTCACAGCCAGAGGAACAACATCCTGCATGATCTCTCGTATAAGCACATGCAGCGCCTGTCCAACGCGGAAAGCGTCGCCCACAAAGGTATCAGGAACAGCGCCCAAGCTGATGGTGAGGGTGGAACCTTCTTTCCCAACATTAGCAAGAAAATCTTTTTTTACAGTCTCCAGCATGGCGGGCAGGGAGAAGCGGCCTTTTTCAAGGGTAAGCTTTCCTGCTTCCATTTTTGAAAAATCAAGAATTTCATTAATAAGAACCAGCAGATTCTTGGCAGATCCCAGTAGTTTGCGGGCGTATTCCTGCTGCTGTGGCTCTAAGGGTGTTTTCAAAGCGAGGTAGCCCATACCGATAATAGCGTTCATGGGCGTGCGAATTTCATGTGTCATATTGACCAGAAATTCACTTTTGACCTTACTATGCATGTGGGCTGCGTCACGCGTCTCGGTAAGCTCCATTGTGCTGTCGTGCAGGGCTCTCGCCATTTCATTACAGGCATTGGCAAGCTGCAAAAATTCACCGGAAGAAATCTGACTCGTATCAATGCGTGCCGCCAAATCACCTTGAGCCATCTGGCGGGTTCCTTCTAAAATTGCCTGCATGGGCTGTGAAAAGGCCCGGCGAGTGAGGAGTGTTCCTATGATGAGGGAGCACGCCGCCGCTCCTAAAAACAGTTCTATATAGAGGCGTAATCGCTGCGCAGGTATCTGCTGTACATCCTTTTGCGGAATATCAAGAACGGCATAAATGTATGGACGTTCTGTTTCCGTAAGGGCAAGGCAGTAATATACGGCCATGCGCGCTTCTCCATTGGCAGGCACATAGGAAAAGTAACCCATCGGCTGGGTTACGCTCTGAAGCATCTGCCATACCTGTGGGTCGAGATTGCGCTTTTGCTTCTCGGCAAGGTTGGCAGGTTCTGATATGCGCGAGAGCCGCGAAGGCGCTACTGTTTTTTGTGCAGCAGGCTGGAATGGCTGTGGATCCATGTGCAGTGGCGCAGACTGTGCAAGAATAGGTGGAGGAGAATCTGCAGGGAGCATAGCAGATTGAGGAGCGCTGTATTCTGGCGGACACAGCGTTGTGGGCGCGTGCTGCGCCATAATCGCATACGCAACCCTCGCTGCGGCAAAAAAGGGATCTTCCGTTTGCTCATACGTTGTTGCCGGTGTTCCTGCACTGTCAAGGATGTGAAATACACCACCCGGCGGAATAAAAGATGTTTGAAAAACTTCCTGGTAAAAGCCAAGGCGAAGAGTTGCCCCGAGGTAGCCAAGCAACTTCCCCTCACTATTACGGATTGGATAGCTATACGGCATAACCTCACCTGAGCCTGTGAGGGCAGGCATAACATTTTCTACAGAAAATTCAGTAGTTTTGATTACTTGCTGTGTGAAGGCGTTTGTTGGGCCGGGGGCGTTGTTCACCCGGCGGGCAGAAGCAATAAGGGTTCCATTCGGACTGATCAGAAAGATATTGGCAAGGATAGGGTATTCTTCAATGAGTCCGGTAAAGACCGGGGTACTTTCCGTTCCCTGTATGTTTTGAATAGCCGAAATCTGGCTTAAGGAACTCAACAGTGTATGCAGCGTTGCTGTAATCAGACGCTGGCGTTCCACTACACGTTTGAGAGCTCGCAAGCCCTGATCCTGGGCGTGCATGAGGGCGTTGTCGCTATCCTTTATGCCTGTGCCAATCAAAAAAGCCAGAGTGGGCAGCATGGCAAGCACCACAACGAGCATAGTCGTTCGCGCAGGTGAAAAAGGCATGGATATCCGCATAGAGTCCCAGTTAACACATATAAAAAAGTGTTACACCGTACCAAGGGCTCTGCGCCTAAGCCGGCTTCAAAAATTGCAATAAATCGAGGGGAAGGTCACAGGGAAAAATCAACTTTTATTTTATACATACGTTTTGCAGGTAAATTCAGAATGGAAATACCGGTTTTTTGCGTTATAGAATCCAACAAGTCGCACACAGCATCCCATGAGGGGCCAATGCAGGTAAACCAAAGGTTATAGACATGGTTGCGCACATAATTGTGGGTTACCCCGGTGTGCCGGTTTACCTCTGCCGCAAAAGCTTCTATCTGATCTTCCGGCACCTTGGCAGCGCAAAGAGTGCTGCGAAAACCCAGTTTTGCTGACTGAAAATTTGCCCCAATCCGGCGAATTAGCTTTCTTTGTTTTAACGCTTTTACTCGAGAAAAAGCCTCCTCTTCCGCAATGCCTACCTTTTTGCCAATGGCAAGATAAGGACGCGGTTCCAAAGGAAATCCTGATTGGATGATGCTCAAGATTCGCCTGTCTGCGGCGTCAAGAGCATCATCAAAACAAGGATCCACGCTCCCACCGTCCAGCTCCGTTTCCAGGGAGGCAGAGGGTACGTTTTTTTCAGCGTTATGAGTTGTCATGGCTATTCTCGTACTTTTTTACGCGGCGTATAGGAGCAAAGGGGTTCTTCCGCCATATATCTGTCTGTGAGGCTGTGCGCCCTTGCGCGGCAGCCGCCGCAGACATTGTGATACTCGCAGCTTCCACACTTTCCTTCATACTCTGCTGGGGTACGAAACTGAACAAAGGGCTTGGATGACCGCCAAATTTCCGGGAAAGGCGTTGTGCGCACATTTCCGCAATCCAGCTCCAAATACCCACACGGCTGCACCTGCCCTGTATGGCTAATAAAGCAAAAACCTGTGCCGCCAAGACAACCGCGTGTTAATGCGTCCATACCAAAGGTTTCTGGCGTAACCGCAATGTTCTCTTCACGCGCACGCTGCCGCATAATGCGGTAATAATGCGGGGCGCAGGTCGCTTTTAAATGCATGGAGGTGGTTTTTCGGAAATCATAAAACCAGTTTAAGACTTCTTCGTACTCCTCTGCGGTAATGACCTGATCCGCCAAATCCACAGCCCGCCCCATGGGGACAAGTAAAAAAATATGCCACGCAGCCGCGCCAAGGTCGTTAGCCAAATGGAAAATCTTTTTAAAGCTTCCCAAATTCGCCTTGGTTACTGTGGAGTTAATTTGAAACTCAATGCCGTGTTCTTTCAAAAGGGCAATGCCGCGCATGGAAGCGTCAAAAGCCCCCGGCGTTCCCCGGAAGGTGTCGTGGCTGATATTTTCCGGGCCGTCGATGGAAATAGAGCAGCGTGAAATACCCGTTTCCTTAATGCGGCGCACATTTTCCGGCGTCAACAGGGTGCCGTTTGGCGCCATGACACAGCGTAAATCTTTGCTGCGGGCATGGGCCACCAATTCAAAAATGTCGTGCCGCATGAGCGGCTCGCCACCTGTAAATATGATGATGGGGCTTCCCGTTTGCGGAAAGGTATCAATAAGTGCCTTAGCTTCCGCCGTGGAAAGTTCGCCCGGATAGGGTTCGCAATGCGCTTCTGCCCGGCAATGCTTGCAGGCAAGATTGCACGACCGTGTGACTTCCCATGCAATCAATCGTAGTGGCGGTGATCCATCAGGAAGGGTGCGCTTGGCGTGGGGATTGCCGGAAAGGCCGTCACTGCGCATAGCTCCGCCCGGATGCCCGCCGCCCGGATGTCCAGCCCCCGGATGCCCGCCGCCCGGATGTCCAGTTCCCGGATGCCCGCCGCCTGGATGTCCAGCACCTGGGTGTCCACTGGTGTCAGGATGCCCCGGCTTGCAGGAGGCGTTATCGTTACAGTTGCATGCGCCGCCACACGTTTCGTTATGAGAAGAAAAAGAGGTCACGCCAAAAGTCCTTTTTGCAAAATATACTGGGTGAAGTACGAAATAATCAAGTCAGCGCCTGCCCGTTTGATTCCCATAAGGGATTCAAGCATAACACGATCTTCGTCAATCCAGCCTTTTTCAGCCGCCGCTTTGATGAGGGAATATTCACCACTCACCTGATATGCCGCCACAGGTATATTCATGGCATCCCGCACCTGCCGAATGATATCAAGATACGGCCCGGCCGGCTTGACCATAAGAATATCCGCTCCTTCGGCAGCATCGGCAAAAGCTTCCAGCATCGCCTCGCGGCTGTTTTGCGGATTCATTTGATACGCTTTGCGGTCGCCAAATTGCGGAGCGGAATCCGCTGCCTCTCGAAAGGGCCCGTAAAAAGCTGAGGCGTACTTTACCGCGTAGGACATGATAGGGGTATCTACAAACCCCGCATCATCAAGAGCTGCCCGTATGGCAAGAATGCGCCCGTCCATCATGTCTGACGGGGCTACTATATCTGCACCGGCCTTGGCATGTGATACTGCTGTTCGCATAAGCAAATCAAGAGTCACATCATTTTGTACTTCACCAAGGGGAGAAAGCAGGCCACAATGCCCGTGGGACGTATATTCGCAAAGGCAAACGTCAGTAATGACGACAAGGGAAGGAAAGGCTTGCTTGAGTCGCCGTACTGCCTCTTGCACTATGCCGGAATCGTCATATGCCCCTGTTCCGGCTGGATCTTTTTTGAGCGGTAAGCCAAAAAGCAGGCAGGAGCAAAGGCCAGCCTGAACCGCCTGCCCCACCTCTTTTTCCAGCATATCCAAAGAGAGCTGAAATTGGCCCGGCATGGAGGAAATAGGTTGCCGAAGGCCTTTCTCCGCTGTTTCCAGCACAAAGTAAGGCATGATAAGATCGCTGACCCGGATAGATGTTTCCCCCAGCATGGCCCGCAGGGCAGGGGTTTTGCGCAGGCGCCTGCCTCTATGAAAATCACTCGATTCTGTTATGTTATTCATATTGTATATATTCCGCGTTGCCTGCGTTATTTCAGCCCAATTTCCGCATCTGTCAAATAGCAGGCCGGATCTTCCGCCCAGATATCCCCGTGCCAAGCTTCTGCACGAGCCCGAAAATTGCCGCCGCAAATATTAAGGAAGCGGCACTTGGCGCAGCGTCCCTTGACATGGCTTTTTTTATCTTTCAGCTTGGCAAGCATCTCTATGCTTGAATCCATCCAGATTTCCGAAAAAGGACGCTCCAGCACATTCCCAAAGGTGTGGTTTCTCCAGAACTGGTCGGCATGCACCTGCCCGTCCCATGAAATACAGCCAATACCGCGGCCCGAGTTATTGCCGTCATTGAACTGAAGCAGCTCAAAAACCTCGTCGGCCCGTTTTTTATCTTCCCGCAAAAGACGCATCCATAAATAAGGGCCGTCTGCGTGGTTATCCACAGTGAGGACTTCTTTGGGCATGCCTTTTTCAAAAAGATCGCGGGTGCTGTCAAGGATAAGATCAACAACATCGCGTGTTTCCTGATGATTAAGATCTTCCTTGATAAGCTCTGAGCCGCGACCGGAATAGACCAGATGGTAAAAGCAGATGCGGGGAACTTCCAAATCGCGCACCAGCTCAAAAAGTTTGGGTACTTCTTGTGCGTTGCGCTTGTTGATAGTGAAGCGCAAGCCGACTTTAAGGCCTTCTGCCTGGCAATTTTCAATGCCCTTCAGGGCTTTTTTGAATGAGCCGGGAACAGCGCGAAAGCGGTCGTGTATCTCTTCCCCGCCATCCAGAGAAATTCCCACATAAGAAAGGCCAACTTCTTTTAATTCCTTGGCTTTTTCCTTTGTGATAAGGGTGCCGTTGGTAGAAACGACAGCCCTCATGCCTTTGCCGGTGGCGTAGTGGGCAAGCTCTATCAAGTCTTTTCGTACCAGCGGCTCACCGCCGGAAAAAAGCATAACAGGAGCGCCAAAGGCTGCCAGATCATCAATGAGAGCTTTGCCCTGCTCTGTCGAAATATCATCCTTGCCCTCTTCTTCCAGGGCATGAGCATAGCAGTGAACACATTTAAGATTACAGCGGCGTGTCATATTCCATACAACTACCGGCTTTTTATCCTGAGAAAATTGCAATAAATGAGAAGGCAGTGTGCCGGAATGCCGCCCGTAACGAATGGCGTCCGACGGTTCCACCTGCCCACAGAAAAGCTTAGAAATACCTATCATGAAGTCTCCTTTGAGAAGCATGCTTGAATATATAAAGTTCTGGATGATTGTGGTTCAACCACAAGAATTCATTGAAACAGAATGTCGGCCAATGTACCCTTCGGGTAAAACTGGCCATGCGCGGCAGATTCAATAATCCTAGGTAGTGTCGTCAAATGCAGATGTTTTGTTCTCTGCCAAGGAAGAAACATTTTTTATGAAGGGAGTGTACTCTTTGGTACTCGACCGGAATAAAAAGTTTTTCTGACGCTGGCAGAGGGCAAAAGAACCTATTTGACAATACTATCTAAGACCCGCATGAACTATCTTAATCCTGCTCACAGATTATTGCAAGGGGCATATACCTTGTAATACAATGTATATATTTGATTAATTTCAGACAGTTATGGAATTGTAATATTTTCTAAATTTTCTGATGCAAATTTACGTAAAGCAAGGTAACCTCCCCTTGCAAAAGCAGTATGCTTGCAGGGTGCGTAAAATATAATTTTGCGCGCTTGTGTTTCCCCCCCTTAGCCAATTAAGACAGGAGTGTATATGGCCAGAAAAATGAAAACAATGGATGGTAATAGCGCCACAGCGCATATTGCCTATGCCCTCAGCGATAACGCTGCGATTTATCCCATCACGCCCTCTTCCAACATGGGAGAAGAGGCCGAAGAATGGGCAGCCCAAGGTAGAAAAAATATTTTTGACCAGATAGTGCAGGTTCGTCAGCTTCAGTCTGAAGCAGGCGCAGCGGGCGCTGTACACGGCTCCCTTGCCGGGGGGGCTCTTACCAGCACCTTTACAGCCTCTCAGGGACTTTTGCTCATGATTCCCAACATGTACAAAATTTCTGGTGAGCTTTTGCCGGGTGTATTCCACGTTTCCGCCCGTGCCATTGCGGCCCACGCCCTTTCCATTTTTGGAGATCACCAGGACGTGATGGCAGCCCGGCAGACCGGGTTTGCTTTTCTGGCCTCTTCTTCCGTGCAGGAAGCCATGGATATGGCCCTTGTGGCGCACCTTGCCGCCATTGAATCCAGCGTGCCTTTCTGTCACTTCTTCGACGGGTTCCGTACCTCCCATGAGGTTTCCAAAATCGAAGTTATTGACTATGAGGACATCAAAAAGGTTGTAAACTGGGATAAAATAGACGAATTTCGCGCAAACTCCATGCACCCTGAGCATCCAGACCAGCGCGGAACCGCACAAAACCCGGACATCTACTTCCAAAACCGCGAAGCAGCCAACGCTTACTATGAAGCCCTTCCTGGCATTGTAGTGCAGCAGATGAAAAAGGTCAGCGACATTACCGGCCGCAAATACAAGCTTTTTGATTACATGGGCCATCCAGAAGCCAATCGTATCATTATTGCCATGGGCAGCGCCTGTGAGACCTTGCAGGAAGTGGTGGGATACCTGAACGCACGCGGTGAAAAAGTAGGCCTTGTCACTGTTCGTCTGTATCGTCCCTTCTCTGTCGAGCACCTTATGCGGGCCATTCCTGCCACAGCGGAAACCATTACCGTGCTCGATCGTACCAAAGAGCCGGGCTCCCTTGGTGAGCCACTGTACACAGATATCTGTACAGCCTTTATGGAACAGGGGCAAATGCCCACCATCGTAGGTGGCCGCTACGGTCTTGGCTCAAAGGAATTCACCCCTGCCATGGGCAAGGCTGTTTTCGACAACATGCGGGCCAATACTCCCAAGAATCACTTTACTGTTGGTATTGTTGACGATGTAACCTTCACCTCCCTTGATGTGGAAGAAGATATCAACACTGTTCCTGCCGGCACTGTTCAGTGCAAGTTCTTTGGCCTTGGTGCGGACGGCACTGTTGGAGCCAACAAACAGGCCATCAAGCTTATTGGCGACAATACAAGCATGTATGCGCAAGGATACTTTGCTTACGACTCCAAAAAGTCCGGCGGCTTTACCGTATCTCACCTGCGTTTTGGCACCTCGCCCATTACGTCCACTTATCTGATCAATCAGGCAGATTATGTTGCCTGCCACAAGTCGGCCTACGTTCACCAGTATGATGTGCTGGAAGGCATCAAGGAAGGCGGCGTTTTTGTACTTAATTCCAGTTGGAATCTCGCCGACATGGAAAAAGAGCTTCCTGCCGCCATGCGCCGCACCATTGCTGCCAAGAAGTTGAAGTTTTACAATGTAGATGCCGTGAAGCTCGCTTCAGAAGTGGGTCTTGGCGGTCGTATCAACATGATCATGCAAACTGCCTTCTTCAAGCTTGCCAAAGTGTTACCCTTTGAAGAAGCCGTGACTCTTTTGAAAGATTCCATCAAAAAGACGTATGGCAGCAAAGGCGACAAGATTGTCAACATGAATATCGCAGCCGTTGACCAGGCCATTTCGGCCCTTACGGAAATCAGCTATCCTGAGGCATGGCAAAATGCCGCTGATGGCGCATGTTGCACCACCAAGGATTGCGGGTGCAGCGCCTCTCATGCCGGATGCCATTGCGATCATGAGCTTACCTACATTACTGATGTGGTGCGGCCCATTCTGGCACAACAGGGCGACAAGCTTCCTGTTTCCGCTTTTGCCCCTCAAGGCATTGTTCCCCTCGGCACCTCTGCCTTTGAAAAGCGCGGCGTTGCTATTGCCGTACCTCATTGGATTTCAGACAACTGCATTCAGTGTAACCAGTGTTCCTTTGTGTGTCCCCACGCCGCCATTCGTCCTGTGCTGGCAACCGCAGAGGAATTGCAAGGGGCTCCCGCCAGCTTCAAAACAGTGCCCGCCAAAGGCAAGTCTGTTGCGGGTCTTGAGTATCGCATTCAAGTCTACAGCCAGGATTGCCAAGGTTGTGGCTCTTGCGCGGAAACTTGCCCCGCCAAGGAAAAGGCCCTTGTCATGAAGCCCATTGAGGGCGAAATGGTAGAACAGGTGCCAAACCTTGCCTTTGCGCAAGACTTCATTGAAATTAAAGATTCCATCATGCCTCGTGATACTCTCATGGGCTCACAGTATCAGCAGCCGCTGTTGGAATTCTCAGGGGCCTGTGCTGGTTGCGGCGAAACCCCGTATGTCAAGCTCATTACCCAGATGTTTGGTGAGCGCATGGTCATTGCCAATGCCACAGGCTGTTCCTCTATTTGGGGCGGTTCTTCTCCTTCGGTTCCTTATTGCACCAATAAGGAAGGGTTCGGCCCAGCCTGGGGTAACTCCCTTTTTGAAGATGCAGCGGAATTTGGCTATGGTATCAACATGGCCTATGTGCAGCGCCGCGCAAAGCTGATGGATCACGTCACAGCAGCTCTGAAAGGCACTCTGCCGGAAGAGCTGAAGGCAGCCCTACAAAACTGGTTGGACAATGCTCACGACGGTGATCTTTCCAGAAAATATGGTGATGACATTCTGAATCTTGTGGATGCGGAAGCTGCTGGTGCCAACTCTGCACTGTATGAAATTGCCCAGATGGAAGACATGCTCACCAAAAAATCCGTATGGGTTTTCGGGGGCGACGGCTGGGCCTATGATATCGGTTACGGTGGCCTTGACCACGTTCTGGCCTCCGGCGAAGACATTAATGTCCTTGTGATGGATACAGAGGTTTACTCTAATACAGGTGGGCAGGCTTCCAAAGCTACTCCCCTCGGTTCCATTGCCAAGTTTGCCGCTCTTGGCAAAAAAATTGGCAAAAAAGATCTGGGCCTCATGGCTATGAGTTATGGATATGTCTATGTTGCCTCCGTTGCTATGGGAGCCAACAAGAATCAGCTCATCAAGGCCATTAAGGAAGCCGAATCCTACAAAGGGCCTTCTCTCATTATTGCTTACGCCCCCTGCATCAACCAGGGCATTCGCAAAGGCATGGGCAAGTCGATGGAAGAATCCAAGCTTGCTGTGGAGTCCGGCTACTGGCCCCTCTACCGGTATAACCCCCTTCTGACGGAAGAAGGCAAGAACCCGCTGGTGTTGGAATCCAAAACACCTGATGGAACCTTGCAAACCTTCCTGGGTGGTGAAAACCGCTATGCGCAGTTGGAGAAAATGGACGCTGCGGAATCAAAACGCCTGCGTGCGCTCATTGAAAAAGACTACATGCATCGCTACGCATACCTTAAGCAATTGGCTGAGCTGCCCCCCATTATTGTGGAAAGCGCCGAAGCACCCGTAGTTGCTGATCAAAAAAAAAAGACTGACGCCTGCGTCATGACTGACACCGCAGAGCACGCCGGAAAAAATAGCGGCGAAGCTTGCGATGATGGCCGCTCCGGCGGTTCAGTGAAGAAGTAAGCGTAACAATAGTGGTGACAGAATCACCACTTGATTAGGAATAACTGGGGGAGGGAACCCCCACGGGGATGATCCCCTTGAGGTTCCCTCCCCCAGACCCCCTCCCTCCCGATCCGCCATTGTCTGCACCCAGGAGGGTATGTAACAGCGGTAATCTCTTGCTTGCGCAGGCCAGGCTTGCTGGGTGAGAGAGCAAATGCTGTCTAGATAGTGTCGTCAAATGCAGAAAAAAAATATTTTTCTCCATATCTTTTTCCAAAGAATTATCTAATAATCCCTTATTTATCCTATAGCATTGAGGTGTTATGAGTTGCCGGCTACTTTCCATTCGCTCCTTGCCTGAAGCGGCCTCGCTGTTGTCCCTGCTGGCAGGCCGTGGTGCTGAAACGACTGCTACGGGAATTTCTACTGAGGAGACAGTTCGGGCTATCCTTGCGGATGTTCGAGAGAACGGCCTTGCGGCTGTTGTGGAGTACACTGCAAGATTTGATGCTCCGTCTTTTCGGGAGAAGGATTTCGCTGTTGCTGGGTCTGTTCTGGCTGCTGCGGCAGAGGCTATTTCCGAGGAGGATCTGGCTATTATTCGCACGGCTGCGGATAACATTCGGCTTTTTCACTCTGAGCAGAGGGAGTCGTCGTGGTTTACCACACGTCCTGACGGCACTTTGCTTGGTCAGCAGATTACCCCTGTAGAGCGTGCAGGCTTGTACGTTCCGGGTGGTAAGGGGGGGATGACACCCCTCATTTCCAGTCTGCTCATGAACGCTATTCCTGCTCTTGTAGCGGGAGTGAGTGAGATTGCGGTTATCTCTCCGCCACGAGCTGATGGAACACTGAACCCGTATATTCTTGCAACGGCTCATTTGCTGGGTATTACAGAGGTGTATGCTGCTGGAAGCGCCTGGGCTATTGCGGCTTTGGCTTACGGGGCCGGCTCGTTGCGTCCGGTTGATGTCATCGCTGGGCCGGGCAATATTTTTGTAGCCACTGCTAAAAAATTGCTGATGGGGAGTGTGGGCATTGACATGATAGCCGGGCCAAGCGAAATCTGCATTATTGCGGATGGGGAAGCCAATCCGGCTTGGATTGCTGCGGATATGCTGTCGCAGGCGGAGCACGACAGCATGGCTTCGGCTGTATGCATAGTTACGAGTGAATCGCTGGGCACTGCTGTGGCCAGGGAGTTGGCAGTGCAGTGCGCAACTTTGCCGCGTAAAGAGATTGCGGCGGCGTCCCTTGCTCATTTTGGGGCTATTATTGTGGTTCCTGATATAGAGCTTGCCCTTGAGCTTGGTAATGCCATTGCGCCGGAGCATCTTGAGCTTTTTGTGGCAGAGCCTTTTGGGCTGTTGCCGCGCATTCGCCATGCGGGTGCTATTTTTCTCGGGCCCTATTCGCCTGAGCCGCTGGGTGATTATTTTGCCGGGCCAAACCATGTGTTGCCAACCATGAGCACGGCCCGCTTTGCCTCGGCGCTGGGGGTTTCCACCTTTTGCAAAAAAACTTCCATCATTGCCGCGAGCCGTTCTTTTGCTGAAAAAAGCGCGGAATCTGTGGCCCGGCTGGCGCGGCTAGAAGGGCTTGAAGGACATGCCCGTTCTGCGTTATACCGAAAGAAATCACCTTCGTAATCCTCTTCCAAGGACTTATCATGCAAATAGTTACTGAAACACACATACCCGAATATCCTCTGCTGTCACGCGGCAAAGTGCGTGATATTTATGAAATCAGCCACGACACCCTTCTCATTGTTACAACGGATCGCATGTCTGCTTTTGATGTAGTTATGAGCTCGCCTATTCCATACAAGGGTGTTGTTCTCAACCAGATAACCCTTTTTTGGATGCAGCGTTTTGGCCACCTGATAAAAAATCACCTTATAGAGCATGATGTGCAGCGTTTTCCTGAAGATCTGCATCCCTATGCAGATATGCTGGAAGGGCGCAGCGTACTGGTGCGTCGGGCTACTCCACTTGCCATGGAGTGCATTGTCCGCGGGCATATTAGTGGTTCCGGCTGGAAGGATTACAAGGCTACCGGCAAAGTGTGCGGATATGCTCTGCATGCAAACCTTAAGGAATCCGATAAGCTGGAAATTCCGCTCTTTACCCCTTCTACTAAAGCGGAATTTGGCGAGCATGATACCAATATTACTCGCGAGGAAGGCATTCGGCTTGTAGGAAAAGAACTTTTCTTGCAGGCGGAAGAAGTTTCTCTGGCTATCTTTAAAGAAGCGCGTGATTATGCGGAAACTCTGGGTATCATTATTGCTGATACCAAATTTGAATTTGGACTTGTGGATGGCAAGCTCATCATTATTGACGAGGTGCTTACCCCAGATTCTTCTCGCTTTTGGCCCAAAGCAGGCTATGCCCCAGGTAAAAGCCAACCCAGCTTTGACAAGCAATTTCTGCGCGACTGGCTTGAAACACAGCCATGGAGCAAGACGCCTCCCCCTCCTCCCCTGCCGCAGGAAATTATTAACGAAACCGCAAAAAAATATCGCGAGGCGTATGCTCTTTTAACAAAAAAAGAGCTTGCCTTAGCAAGCACTGAATAACTTGTGCAGCAATTGGGGGGAGGAGCAGAGCTTCTCCAAACCACTTTTCCAAAGGGGGCTTACTCCCCTTTGGAAACCCTTCTAATTTCGTCAATAGCTTGCATTAAATCTTAATCCCACAATTTCATTGTGAAATTACTCCCCCTCAACATATCGTAATTCAGGAGCGTATATGCTTTTAGCTGGAAAAAAAGCCCTTATTTTTGGTGTAGCCAATAACAAAAGCATTGCCTATGGCATAGCCAAGGCTTTTCGCGATAACGGTGCAAGCGTTGCCCTTTCCTGGCCCAGTGAACCCTTGCGCAAGCGGGTAGATCCCATTGCTGAAGAAATAGGGGCAGACTTTACCTTTCCCTGTGACGTTACAGCAGAATCTGAAATTGAAGCAGCAGCAGCCACAGTGAAAGAGAAATGGGGCAAGGTCGATATTTTGGTGCATGCCGTGGCCTTTGCTAACAAAGACGACTTGCAGGGCCGCTATATTGACACCAGTCGGGCGGGTTTCTCACTGGCCCTTGATGTCTCTGCCTATTCCCTGGTGGCCCTTTGTCACGCCTTTGAGCCACTCCTGAATGATGACAGTTCGGTTATGACCCTCACCTATTATGGTGCGCAAAAGGTGATTACCAATTACAATGTTATGGGTGTTGCCAAAGCTGCTTTAGAAGCTTCCGTGCGCTATCTTGCCTATGATTTGGGTGTGCGTGGTATCCGGGTGAATGCCATTAGCGCCGGGCCCATTAAAACATTGGCAGCCTCGGGTATTTCCGGGTTCAATAAAATACTGAACCACATTGAGCAATATACCCCCATGAAGAAGAATGTTACCATTGATGAAGTGGGTAATACTGCGCTCTTTCTCGCCTCTCCCCTCAGCTCTGGCATCTCCGGGGATGTTCTTTTCGTTGATGCCGGGTACCACACGTCAGGAATCCAAATTAAAGAAGATTAAATATGGAATCATGGAAAGAGATTGTGGCAGTTCTTGCATTCATTTGTACTGTAATTTTTCTGGGATGGTCTGCACGGAACATGCCCCGTGGTGGTTGAATACCCTTTGACGCCGGCTGTAAGCCGGGTAAAGAAAAGGCATCCGATTCTAAAAAAAGAACAACCGGTGTTACGAGCAAAGAACCTGATATCTCGAAAAAAGAAGAGTAATAATGGACTTACTTCCTATAAAACGCGCCCTTATCAGTGTTACCGATAAAACCGGCCTTGTTGATTTCGCACGCTTTTTAACCCAGTCCGGGGTTGAGCTTGTTTCGACAGGTGGTACGTTTAAAGCCCTCACCGATGCAGGCTTGCCCGTTGTGCAGGTGAGCAGTGTTACCGGTTTTCCTGAAATTATGGGGGGACGGGTAAAAACCCTGCACCCCCACATTCATGGAGGTATTCTTGCGGATAAAGATACCCCGGAACACATGCAGGCCCTTGTCACACACGGCATTGCTCCTTTTGATCTGGTTTGTGTGAATCTCTACAACTTTGCCGAAGCGGTCAAGAAGGGGCTTGAACTGCGTGCCCTGCTTGAGGAAATAGATATTGGCGGCCCTTGTATGCTGCGTGCTGCTGCCAAAAATTTCCATTCTGTTGCCGTTGTTCCTGCAACGTCTTACTATTCGGAAATTCGTGCAGCCCTTGAAAGCAACTCCATGCATCTCCCCCTCGCTTTGCGGCAAAAACTTGCGGCAGCTACCTTTGCGGCTACTTCTGCCTATGATGCCATGATAACCAAAGCCTTGGCTTAAGAAGTGATTTCCCTGTGAACATAGTTGCTCTTATTCAGGCTCGCATGGGGTCAACTCGCCTGCCCTGCAAAATGATGCTCTCGTTGCATCGTCTGCCCCTTATTGATTGGGTGTTGCATAGAACAGCAAAATCCAGTCGTATTCAGCGTATTATTGTGGCAACATCCACGCATCCTTACAATGACCCTTTGGTTTTACATTTGGAAAACCAGGGAGTGGAAGTCTTTCGTGGCCCCGAGGATGATGTGCTGACGCGCTTTTGTCTTGCCGCAGAACCCACCGGGGCAACGCATATTGTTCGTATCTGCGCGGATAATCCCCTCATCTGGGGGCCGGAGATTGATAATCTGATCTGTCATTACCAAGAGCAGCAGGCAACAGGCTGCGACTATGCTTATAACCATATTCCGCGTAATAATCTGTATCCAGACGGGCTTGGAGCAGAGTTTCTCTCTTACGAATTACTGCGCGATATCTCAGCCAAGGCAACCTTGCCGGCCCATCGGGAGCATTGTCTCTCTTATATTTGGGATAACAAGGATCAATACCGTATCAGTACCTTCGATCCGCCGGATCCGCGCCTGCATCGGCCCGACATCAAGCTTGATGTGGATACGGTGGAAGATTATCGGAAGCTTGCCCTTATGCCCATTCATGCCGACATGCACCCGG
>JAVBJS010000099.1:0-2785 GCA_031546885.1 Desulfovibrio sp. | reverse complement strand
CTTAAGAACCAGATGCCAAGAGAAGACATAATTTTATTGAATGATTTCAAAGCAGAAGCTGCTTTGAAATAAAGGCACGCTGCGCTGCTCGCTTGCGGGCACCTGCTGTGCAGTTGCCAGAGGCCATTGTGCAATGGCCTCAAATTGCGAATAAGGGGGCACAGGTTTGTGGAGGGAAACGCAAGAGGATCATCCCTTTTGTTCCCTCCACCTGCCTCTTCCTGAAATATTCGCGTTATTTCTCGCGTGTTCCCTTGGGTAAGACCAGATGCAGCAGCAGCCCCATTATACCGGCAAGCCCTATATCTTTTGCGGCAAAGGAGCCCAGCTGAAACTCCATTCCGCCAAGGCCAAAGACCAGCACAACGGCGATAATGGCAAGATTGCGGGGCTTCATCAAATCATCCCCGGCTTTTACCAGACTGTTCATACCCACAACGACAATGGCGCCAAAGAGCAAAATCATAATGCCACCCATGACCTGAGCGGGGATGGAACCGAGCAGTGCGCCCAGCTTTCCGACAAAGGCAAGCACAATGGCTGAAAGGGCGGCCCAGGTCATTACGCCGGGGTTAAAGGCACGGGTAAGAGCCACGCCGCCACTTACTTCTGAATAGGTGGTATTGGGAGGGCCCCCAAAAAATGCCGCCAGCATGGAGGATACACAGTCGCCCATGAGGCTGGAGTGCAGCCCCGGATCTTTCACATAATCACGCCCGGTAATGCTGCCAATGGCAACAACATTACCCACATGCTCAATAATGGGAGCAATAGCCACGGGGAAAATGAAAAGCACAGCTTCGGTATTCCAGACAGGCGTTGTAAATTGGGGAACGGCAAACCAAGGGTTGGAGACTACAGGGGAAAAATCCACAATGCCGTAGCAGAGAGACAAGGCATACCCAGCGGCAATGCCGCACAAAATGGGAACGAGCTTGAGAAATCCACGGCCAAGCAGCGAGGCCAGAATGGTTGCCCCCAAAGAGCACATGGAAATACTGAGAGCCTGTGGGCGGGTGAGGGTTACAGCGCCTGCGTTAAGTCGGGTAGCCATTTCAATAGCAACAGGGGCAAGGGAAAGGCCAATAACCATAATAACCGGGCCAGTCACAATGGGAGGCAGAAACCGCTGGATTATTCCTGCTCCACGCCAGCGAACAAGGGCACTGGCAAGGGCATACATGGCTCCCGCCGCCATGAGACCACAGAGCGTTCCGGGCAGGCCCCAAGTAGTAATGCCATGCTTGATCGGCGCAATAAAGGCAAACGATGAGGCCAAAAAAATGGGGATGCGACCCCTTGTGATAACCTGGTAACACAGTGTGCCAATGCCCGCGGTGAACATGGCCACGCTGGCATCCAGCCCTGTCAGGAGCGGCACCAACACAAGGGCCCCAAAGGCCACAAAGAACATCTGCGCCCCCACAAGGGCATGACGCGGATTAAAGGAGTAATCCAGTTGGCTGATGGTGCTTTTCATGTAAGCCTCTCACGGTTGGTGTGCGAAAGCGCCTTTGAGTGGTATTCAACAATTCCGCTTGCGGACGCTTGCTGCGCAATCGTCAGAGTTCGTTGCATTGCGCAATGAACTTAAATTTGCGCGAGTATGCTCTAAAATGAACTGCTATGCAACGGGCAAGAACGACAGAGACTGCCATAAAAACCGGCCCCGCTATTTAGAACTTATCCATAAATAAGGAGAGCGTGTGGCAAGAGCAAAAAAGGCATTTGACGCAGCTATTGACCGCGAACATCCTTATTTATGGATAAGTTCTTATTCAGCGGGGCCGGAAGGGTATCTATACAAAATGAGATTGCCGGAATGCCGAGTTAGACATTATATTCATAAAATACAGCATGTTAGCCGTTGAGTATTTGCGCCTGGATGAGCAGGTGAATTTCCTGGCCGTCATTATTAACAGTATAAGAATTAAACAGGATGCCATCAACGCTTTGCGTGCCGGTAGCCGTGTGGGCATGGGAACCGAAGCCCATAAGGCTGTCGGTCGTATCACCTTTAATTACCAGCGTATCTATCGTATTGTCATGCCCATTCATGCTGGTTACAACATTCAGAAGTTTCTCAATGTTGATAGTGTCGCTTGTAGTTGTAGGCATTGCGCCGCTCTGGGTGTTCTGCCCAAAGTCCAGGGTCAGATTTCCAAAACCGCTTGCCCTGCTCAAGAGTGATGTTCCTTCCTGGGAAGAATCGAAAAAAGCTCCTCCCAAGTGTTGGGATTCATACTCTAGCCCGCTCCTTGCTATAACTCCTTGACTGTAGTGAATAATCACTTCATCGCTTTCACTGCTTGCGGGTATCTCCCTCTCAGTCATGGCAAAATTCAATAGCATACGCCCAGCACCAATTTCAGTACTATTGTCGCCATCATCAGACTGCACGCTGGAATCTTTCATTGCAGCCTGAGCGGCTATAGCCACGGCGTCAGATGCTGCCCCCGCAGTGGCGGCGGAAGGCTCAGTAGTAGTAGTTGTATCGCCTGTGGTAGGGTGGGTGACCCGTGCAGCCGAAGGAGTAGTCATGAAAGCCCCCTAAAAAAGCACATAAAAATTTCTGTAGTTATCAGTTTTATGGTCATGTTTTATTTTAGCAGTGACTGCGTACGTGTGTAGTTTTGATAAAAATTGAGATCGTTGCACAATGCAACGATCTCTGGCGATTGCGTAGCAAACGCCCGCAAGCGGACAGCGCAGCGTGCCTTTCTTTCGCAATCCGCTCCGGTTGCGAAAGCATGTTAGAAAATTATGTCTTATTTTTCAGCTGGAT
>JAVBJS010000056.1:0-8679 GCA_031546885.1 Desulfovibrio sp. | reverse complement strand
AGCTTGTTGGAAAATTATGTCTTATTTTTCAGCAAGATAAAACGATACATTTTCTTATCCAGTGAAGATAAAGAAAAAGGCACGCTGCGCTGTTCGCTTGCGAGCACCTGCTACGCAGTTGCCAGAGGCCATTGTGCAATGACCTCCACTTGCGGGCACCTGCTGTGCAATGGCCTCGATAGAGTGGTAAGCTTACCTATATCTTCTTTCGCATTGTTTCCAGATAATCCAGCTCAGTAATACCAATAGCAGCCCCCCCAAAAAAGACATATATATCTTTTTTTGGGGGGGCTTTGTATGGACGAAGTGAGTGCTATTTCAGAACAGGCAGCATCCACTTCAAGGCATAGGCTTGCAAGTAGGTAAGTACACAAATAATAGCCAGCATGGCAACGGAGTGCCACAGGGTGAAGAGGAAGAGGTTACCTTCCTTGCCAATAAGGCCAGTGGAAGCTGTTGCCACGGAAATGGACTGGGGAGAAATCATCTTGCCAGTAACACCACCTGAAGAGTTGGCGGCAACGGTAAGGTGAGGATCCACGCCCACAGCTTCGGCTGTTGCGCGTTGCAGTCCGCTGAAAAGTGCGTTGGATGAGGTGTCAGACCCTGTAAGAAACACACCAAGCCAACCAAGAATGGGAGCAAAGAAAGGAAAGAATGATCCTGTCTTGGTGAAGGCAAGGCCGAGGGAAGAACTCATGCCAGAATAGTTCATAAGATAAGCGAGGCCAAGAATCATGGATATGGTGACAATGGGATAACGCAACTGGTGGCAGGTACGAGCAAGGCAGGCAAGAGCCTTGCCTGGGCCATATTTAGGCATCAGGAAAGAGGCCACAAGGCCTGTAAGCAAAATTGCGCTTCCTGCTGCTGTGAGTGGGTTAAAGGTAAACATGGCTGCATAAGGAGTATCCTTGGCAACGATGGGTGCTACCTTGATGACTTCGTTGTGCAAGCCGGGCCAAGCAAATTTCCATGTTGTGAGGGGATCAAAGATATCTTTAAAGAATTGTAGCCCCCAAATAAACACGGCGAGTGCAAGGATAATGTAAGGTGCCCAAGCGCGCAAAATTTCTTGAAAGCTATAGTTGCACGTGGCGCAGCCTGTGCTGGACGGTTCATCAGGAAAGTGCCAGGTGGTTTTTGGCTTCCAAACGCGTAGCAGCAGCACCATACCGATGATGGTAATGATAGCAGACATGATATCAGGCAAATAGGGGCCATGAAAGTTGGAGAAAAGAAACTGTGCAACAGAAAAGCACAAACCGGCAGTAAGCAGCGCAGGCCAGACTTCCAGGGAGCGTTTGAATCCGCACATGGTAACGCAAACCCACAAAGGCACTATAAGGGAAAGGAAGGGCAACTGGCGACCGCAAATGGCACTGATGATGTTCATGTCAAGGCCGGAAACCTGGCCTGCCACTACAATAGGAATGCCAATGGCGCCAAAGGCTACAGGAGCGGTATTTGCAATAAGACAGATACCTGCGGCGTACAAAGGATTAAATCCAAGGCCCACCAGCATGGCAGCCGTAATAGCAACGGGCGTTCCAAAACCTGCGGTGCCTTCAATAAAAGCACCAAAGGCAAAGGCAATAAAAATTGCCTGAAGGCGGCGGTCATCTGTTAAGGAGGCCAGGGAGTTCTTAATAATTTCGAACTCGCCAGATTCCACAGTCATATTGTAAACCCAAACTGCGGTGATAACAATCCAAACAATGGGAAAAAGACCGAACGTCATGCCCATGCTGAGGGTGCTAAGGGCGGTCGTCGCGGGCATTGACCACGCAAAAATAGCCAGTAAAAGAGCAGATCCCGTACCAATAAAGGCTGCCTTATGTCCCGGAGCTCGTTTAATGGCAAGCATATAAAAGAGAAGGTACAAGGGAATGCCTGCGATTAAGGCCGAAAGAAGATATTGCGGCATGGAGGGGAGTAAATGCCCCAGCGGGTCGTAAATCTGTTTCCATTTATCCATAGTGGACTCCTTGTAGTAGAAGTGTATGAGGTTTTATTGGCAGCAGCACCACGCTGCTGCCAAAGAAAAACTAATTTATTAAAAAATATTACATGCCTAAACCAGTGCTTCCCTATCGCTTTATATTCTCTGCCAGCAGTTCGGCAATGTGTGTTACTTTCATCTGCATCTTTCTTTTTTCAGCTCCTCCCCGAAGTTGCATGATGCAGCCAGGGCAATCGACAACCAGTCTGTCGGCACCTGTGGCGGCGAAACAATCCAGCTTTTTCTCAAGGAGTTGGGATGAGATCTCCGGGAACTTCATGGAATAGCTTCCGCCAAAGCCGCAGCACAGCTCTTCTTCCGCTGCCGGCACATACTCACCACTGGCCTTGATAAGCTCACGTGGGGCTTCTTTCACACCAAGCCCTCGACACAGGTGGCAGGATGCGTGGTAGGTTACTTTTTCACCGCTATTGACAAAGTTTTCTGCCCCCAGCCCCAGTACATTACGCACAAAAGAGCTGAAATCCATCACCTTTCCCGCAAATGATTCAGCCTTGCGCGCACGCGCATCGTTTGCAAGCATACGTGGATAAGCATGAGTAATGTGCGATGCGCAAGAAGCACACAGGGTAAGAACAGCGTCATAGCGTGATGCATCAAAGGTGTTGGCGTTCTGGCGGGCCACTTCAGCGGCAACTTCGCTCTTGCCCATGGCTTCCAGGGGAAGGCCACAGCAGGTTTGCTCCATGGGAAAATCCACAGCAATGTTGTGGGCCGCAAGGAGGTTCACCGCTGCAAGAAGCTGTTCGGGATAGATAAAGTCTTGCGCACACCCGGCAAAAAGAGCGACTCGCTTGGTGGGATTGGAAATTCTGGGACGAATTTTCTCCCACATATCTCGGAAGGATTGTGGTGCCAAGGCGGGAAGCGTCTTGAATCCATGCTCACCCATGAACATTTGCGGCAAATGCCGTATGTAGGGCGTTCCGCCTGTCACAGGGCGCTGGGCAAACTTGGCAAACTTCAAGAGAGTGTGGAACAGAGTGCGGTTCTTCATCACAGAAGCGATGAGGGTTGCATCTAGCGGTGCTCCGTTATCATCATTGAGACGAGAGCGAATTTCCCGAATAAGGCGGGGCAACTCAATACCACCGGCGCAGATATCCGAACAGGCCTCACAGCCTATACAGTTTTGCGCAAGTACTTTCGCCTTGTCCTTTCCAAAAAAGAAGTAGCTTAAAATAATGCCAATTGCTCCAATATAGATGTGGCCCATCTTATGCCCACCCACCAGGCGATAAACAGGGCACACATTGGCACAGGCCCCACAGCGCACACAGCGCAATACCTGAGAGAACACCGGATCGCTTGCTATGTCGCTTCTGCCGTTATCCAGAAAAACAAAGTGAACAATTTTTTTACCATCGGGCGTTGCTTTGGAATCTGTTGCTCCGCTTATCCAGGAAACGTAGGAAGTCAAGCGCTGCGAAGTGGCGTTCCGGGGCAGAACCAGCATGGCAGTCAAGGCCTCTTCCAGGGTGGGGGTGAGCTTGTCAAGGCCGATGAGGGCTACATGCACTCGAGGTAGCGTGGTGACCAAGCGCCCGTTGCCTTCGTTGGTAAGCATGGCCATGGTTCCGGTTTCCGCAACGGCAAAGTTAGCCCCGGAAATTCCCATGTCCGCAGCAATAAACTTGCGGCGTAATTCTCGCCGGGCCACTTTGACCAGCTTGCCGATATCATTACTGTGAGTTTCGTTCGTGGCACGAGAAAAATCTGCTGCCACCTCGTCGCGGGAAAGGTGAATGGCAGGCATAACCATGTGCGAAGGTGGCTCATTCCGCAATTGGATAATCCATTCGCCCAAGTCTGTTTCTGTCACTTCCAGCCCGTCTTGCTCCAGGCGGCGGTTCAACAGCGTTTCTTCCGCTGTCATGGACTTGGATTTTATAACGCTTTTTACCTTATTTTCACTGGCAATACGTGCAATAATCTCATTGGCCTCGGTGGCGGTTTTGGCAAGGTGTACCACCGCGCCGCGCTTTTCAGCCTCTGCCTTGAACTGTTGGAACAGCTCTGGCAGGCGCTTACAGGAGAGATCCTTAGCTTTGGCGATTTGTGCAATCAAATCACGCTCTGGAACATCTTTAAAGATGTTGGCACGGCTTGCCCGGTAATCTACAGCAAACTTATCGAGAGTTTTACGCAAGAAGGCGTTTTCCAAACTCTCATGCAGGGCCTTATGATAGGAGGAAGAATCTTTGGGAGCATCGTGCATCAGTTAGTCCTCCAGAAGAATGACGTGCAGTTCAAGGGGGCCGTGTACGCCAATGGCAAGTACGCGCTCAATATCCGCAGTCCGGCTTGGGCCGGTGATAAAGGCATGGTAGCGGGGCTTGCCCGTGCTTTGCATGCCGCGCAACAATGTGGCGACGCTCGGTAAGTCAGGATAAATAGTTGATTTGCGCAAAATGAGAACGCTGCTTTCACAGATCATGGACGCCAGCCGCAACTCTTCGTCGGTGGAGTCCAAAGCACAGGTGCCGCTGGCGGCTACTGCAAAGTCTGCTATAGCAAGGCCTACATCAATCCCCGCAAGGTAATTGCGCAAGTCAGAGCGAATGCAGAGAAAACCCTTCTCCTCCGCAGCCTTGGCAAGGACGGCAAAATCTGCATCATTCAAGCCGGGGGCAGCTATTACGCGCTGTATTCGTGTGGGAACACCATTTTCGCTCAGGGGGCCTACGGGGGTGCCTTCTTCAGGTGCCAACAGCTCACAAGGAGCTTTGTCAGCGCAAATGGTGACTACCTGCTGCAACGCATCTTTTAGCGTAGCAGCCTCAGTAACCTTTGCGGCCACAAGAGCCGCTTTCTCTTTAAAGGCCTCTACGAGTTCCTGCTTTGTCTGGGACATCGAAAGCTCCTTCTCCAAGTTATACTAAACACACCATGGTGCTATTATAAATGGATATTATTCGTAAAAGTAAATATTACGGCAGAATTTCTGCATATACTTCGATCGGGTGCTTAACATGCACAGCATCATTCTCCTGCACCAGCATGTCTGTAATCTGCATCATGCACGCCGGACACCCCGTTGCTACCGATTCTGCCCCTGAAGCCGCAATATTGTCGCGCTTGCGTTTGCCAATGGTTTTAGACAGGGAATAATGCTGCAAGTTAAAACTGCCGCCACATCCGCAGCATCTGTCGGCTTCCGCCATTTCAACCAGCTCATAAGCAGGATTGAGCTTGATGACATCTCGCGGCTGGCTGGCGATGCCAAGGGATTTTTTCAGGTGACAAGGATCGTGATAGGTAATTTTTTTCAAGCCCCCAGTAGCCGTGCCACGCGGTTCCACCTTGAGCACGTCAATAAGAAACGCATTGATATCCATAACTTTTTTTGAAAAGTCCTCAATGGCTTCATGATGCTCGGAAGAAATTCCCGCTGCAAGCTGAGGCCACCACTCTTTGATGGTAGCAGTGCAGGAACCACAGGGAGTTATGATATAATCAAACTTTCCTTTTTTCAGAACATCTACATTCACCCTGGTCTGCTTTATGGCTCCGTCTTTATCGCCGGAGGCAAGGGCAGGAATGCCACAACAGGCAAAACCCTTGGGCAGATAAACGCCAACCCCATGATAGGCAAAGACTTTCAGACAGGCATTCGCTACATTGGGGTAAAGCTTATCCCCAAGGCAACCAGGAAAGAAGGCAACCTTAAGGCCGCTTGCCCCTATGGGCGTGTCCATTTCTCCCACCGTTGCATGCAGTGGTTTGGGCAGCGGAGCAAAGTGGCGATTTCCAAGGAATTTCGAAAGCAAAGGAGCGCAGGCGGTGCCCTGACAATTGTTATCATTTGTTAAAAATAACTTTTGAAAAGGCTGCCCAATACGCAGCAGGCCATTGAACAGCTTAGGATTGGTAAGCAATGACTGAAAAATCAAGCGCTTGATGGGAGAAAGGCCCAGGTATCCCGTTACTATCTGGCGAGCTTTCATGAAGATTTCCATGATGCTCACCCCGGAAGGACAGTTCGCCTGGCAGGAGCCGCACAGTAGACAGCGCCCCAGTTTTTCATTCACCGCATCGGCATCCGTGATGATTTTATGAGCCAGATTCTCAAGGAGCGCAATTTTACCACGGGTTACGTCACCTTCCAGCATAGTTGCCCCGAAAACAGGGCATACAGCCTGGCAGAGTCCACACTTCATACAGGCAATCAGTTTGTCGTCCAGTTCCATTAAGGCGCTGGCAAGGCTGTTTAAATCACTCATGGCTTAAATCCCCACAAGCTTGCTGGCGTTTAAAAGTCCCTTGGGGTCAAGAGCCTTGCGCAGACGCTGGGAGAAAAGAATGGTGCCGCGTGAGGTTTCTTTTTCCAGCCATTTGGATTTCGCCGTGCCAATGCCGTGCTCACCAGAGAGTGTGCCGCCAAGGGAAAGAGCTACGTCAAAGATATCATCTATAGCCTGCTCAACGCGGTGAAACTCTTCTTTATTACGCTTGTCGCACAGGATGGTGGGATGCAGATTGCCGTCACCCGCATGCCCGAAGGTACCCATTTGCAGTTTGTATTGTGATGCTATGCGCGTAAGGGCTTCCATCATGGCAGGAATTTTGGAACGCGGCACTGTGGCGTCTTCCAGCACAGTGGTGGGACGAATACGTGCCAGCACTGGCAGAGCCATGCGCCGGGCTTCCCACAGCTTAAGTTTTTCTGCTGCGTCCTTGGCGATATGCACTTCGCGTGCGTTACAAGACTTCAGCACTGCTTCAACAGCCGCAGCCTCGTCTGCCACCTGGGCGGGATGCCCGTCCACTTCGATGAGAAGAATAGCTTTTGCATCGCGTGGGAGGCCAGCTTTTGTGTAGTCATCCACATAGCAGATGGTGGCATTATCCAAAAACTCCATTGTGCAGGGAACAACATGGGCGGCAATAATACCGGCAACAGCGTTGGCTGCGGCCTGCACTTCGTCAAAAACCGCCATCATGGCCTTGCTTCCCTTTGGCGGGGGCACAAGTTTTAAAATAGCCTGGCTGATAATGCCAAGAGTGCCTTCTGAACTGGCCATAAGACCCGCAAGGTTATACCCGGTAACACATTTAACTGTGCGCGAACCAGACTTTACCAGAGCCCCTGTAGCATCGTACATCTCAAGACCCATGAG
The DNA here is from genome assembly GCA_031546885.1 of Desulfovibrio sp. Taxonomy (GTDB): domain Bacteria; phylum Desulfobacterota; class Desulfovibrionia; order Desulfovibrionales; family Desulfovibrionaceae; genus Frigididesulfovibrio. Next base: position 1,536 of record JAVBJS010000056.1, on the reverse strand, counting down.
GTAGTCTTTAGTGACACCATATTTCAAGCCACGCAATCCACCGGCATTTTCCGCAATATTACCGCCAATGGTTGAAACGGCCTGCGAGCCTGGATCTGGAGGATAAAAAAGCCCACGTTTTGCCACTTCGGCTGCAAATTGGGCTGTTACTACTCCTGGCTCCACAATGGCGTAGAGGTCCTGCTCGTTAATTTCCAGAATTTTGTTCAGGCCGTTAGTGAGAATAACACAGGATTCCGTACTGTCGGGGATTGTCCCGCCAGAAAGGTTGGAACCTGCCCCCCGCACCGTCATGGGCACCCCAAGGTCATAGCAGCGTGTGATTATTGTGCCGATCTGTTCTGTTGATGTTGGGCGAACCACAACAGCCGGAACCACAGGAGGAAGCACGGCGGAATCATATGAGTAGCTCTGTCGGTCAACTTCGCTTGTTAAAACGTTTTCTTTTCCTAATAGAGTTTCAAAATCTCGAATCAGCGCCTCTTTTGACATGGGGAGTCTCCATTTTTGTGTATAAATTGCTTCAGGAAAGCGTTGAATAACGGTATCCTATGGCTGCGTAGCAGGCGTGCGCACGTGAACAGCGCCGTGTGCCTTTCCTTCATAATCAGCAACGGATTACGAAAGTCTATAAAAAACTATTGTTGTTCGACCAATTATTATTCTAGCGCAAACATGATAGTGGCAATATTTGTGAAAGAGGTTGCACTGAAAAGCAAGTGCCACGCTCTGTAGGCATATTTTGCAAGCAAAACCTGCCATTGTTGTTCGCTTACCGATAACCGGGCAGCACTGAAAAAACTATGTATATCAGTCGATATGGATATGGATGTCGCTTTTTATTCAGCAAAAGAAAAAAATAAAGGAATTACCAGATAATAAAATAAGCCCGATACTCTATTTTTCAAATGCATTGACAACAAACCTGACAAAATTAGTAGGATTTTATGCCGCCAAAGCGGGTAAAGCGACTGTGCTGTTAAGGAAAGGCCTTCTCCCCGTATCAAGGGGGATTCTATCTGTCCATTCAAGGCTCACCTTCGCCAAACTCGTGTAATTTATATTCCACATCAAGAGATGGAACAAAATCAAAATAAGGCTCCAGAAAACGACAAGTCAGGTTCAGACTATTTCCAACAATTTTCATGCAAACACAGACGGTAAACATTTTTTTGAAAACAGGGCTGATAGTCCCAAGGGCTTTATAAAAATACAGTTACGGATGCAGCGCAACGCATTCCGCAGAGTGATTCATGTGCGTAGACCTAGGAGTCCGCTGCGCGATAACGTCTAATAGCCTGTACTTTTATAACAAGTTACCCCCGTTTATGCTAATTTATGTCAAAGTGCAAGAGCCTTGAAAAAAGCAAACAATTTAAGGAAGATTTGCTTTTGGAGGCCATTGCACAATGGCCTCTGGCAACTGCACAGCAGGTGCCCGCAAGCGAGCAGCGCAGCGTGCCTTTATTTCAAAGCAGCTTCTGCTTTGAAATCATTCAATAAAATTATGTCTTCTCTTGGCATCTGGTTCTTAAG
>JAVBJS010000029.1:0-5922 GCA_031546885.1 Desulfovibrio sp. | reverse complement strand
AGAGGCCATTGTGCAATGGCCTCTATTTATGGATAAGTTCTAAATATTATCAAGGAAGTGCTTCCTGCACTAGCTTCCGGCTGGGGAATAAAAAAGCCCACGTTTTGCCACCTTTGCGGCAAACTGGGCTGTGACTACTCTTGGTTTCATAACCGCGTAGAGATCCTGCTCGTTGATTTCCAAAATTTTATTCAGTCCGTTGGTGAGAATAACGCAGAACCCTGTGCTGTCAGGGATGGTGCCGCCAGAAGGGTTGGAGCCCGCTCCTCGTACCGTCATGGGTACTCCAAGGTCATAGCAGCGCGTTACAATTTGACCAATCTGTTCGGTTGTTCGCGGGCGGATCACCATGGAAGGAATCACCGGGGGAGGTACAGCGGAATCATAGGAATAGCTTTGCCTATCCACTTCGGCTGTTAAAACATTCTTTTTTTCTAACAGTGTTTCAAAATCTCGAATCAGCGCCCCTCGCGACATGGGAAGTCTCCATTCTATATAAATCACTCAAGAGTGGGCGTAAACGATTACATCGCTCTCTCCCTTCACTCAAGCAGTGTTATTTCAAGTGGCCTCGGTGTATGCTAATTCACCGCAAAGAGCAAGAGTATTTGGGAGTTCAGAACCAGCGGCCTGATAAATTGCAAAGGAGTTCTTGCCTTCCTGCTCACTCTTGCTCTATACACTGAAGGCATTGATTCATATTTTTACGTGAGGTTTTTCCTGTATGCAGTTAGCCCTACTCATAGCTCTCAGCTGTGCGGAAATAGCACTGTTTGTGATGCTGCTCCGGTTTTTAAACCGGTTGCGTCGCTCTGAAGATTTGCTTACCCGCTTGCAAGACGGGCAACAGTCACTGCTCGATAAGTTGCGCACTAATGCCGAGCTGGAGCGCGAACTCATGCACAGCTTCATTGCGCGACAAGCTGAACTGCAATTGCTCAACCAAAAATTGGAAGATCGCGCCAAAGAACTCTCGCAACTTGTGGAACAAGCAGAATCCATTAGCCGCTCCCCCCAATTTTTACGGGAGCTCATCATCGCCGGAACTAAAAAAGGACGCCTCCCCCAACAGCTTGCCAAAAGCACAGGCCTCTCGCTGGATGAGGTGGAACTTATTCTGGCACAGGCCAAATTGTAGTGGTTGATAGATGAGGAGAGAAAAAGAAAAACCTTTTGAGAGTTCGCTGCACACTGCAACGAGCTCTGGCTATTGGAGGTTATTGCACAATGGCCTCTTTGAAGTGGAATGTTTTCCCCATCCGCTTCATGCAATATCCCGGCGAGAGCATGGTAACTTATTTCATTTCATGCTTTCATGCCGCCAAACGGCCATATACTCCTGATTGCCTTTGGGGCCCTTAAGCGCTGAAGGAACCACCCCCATAAGGGTAAGATGCAGGGTTTGCTCTGCAAAGCTGAGAACCGTATCCACAGCAGTCTGCCGAAGCGCCTCATTGCGAACAACACCCTTGTCTGTGCTCCCCGGCCCAAGCTCAAACTGCGGTTTGATGAGAGCGGCAACAATGCCTCCGGTGCGGAGCCACTGCATACAGGCCGGTAAAATAAGGGTTAGCGAAATAAAGGAAACATCCGCAACAATAAAATCTACAGGCTCGGGAATGATACTGTTGTCCGCATGTCGCAAGTTCACTCCTTCAAGACTGATAACGCGAGCATCAGCACGCAGCCGCTCATGCAGTTGGTGCTTGCCCACATCCACAGCATAGACACGCCGTGCGCCGTGCTGTAAAAGGCAGTCCGTAAAGCCGCCGGTGGAAGCCCCCGCATCAAGGGCCACAGCATCCTGCACCGAGAGCGAAAAATGCTCAATAGCGGAAAGCAATTTGTAAGCCCCCCGGCTGACAAAACGCTCCCGGCCCTTTATTTCAAACTGCACCCCATCAGAAAAAGCCTGTCCAGGCTTTTCTACCTGCACAGGCTCTGTTCCTTGTAAAACATATACCAGTCCCGCCATGATCAGCCGCTTGGCCTGCTCGCGGCTCTCGGTGAGCCCTTGCGTAAAGAGCAGTTGATCTGCCCGCTCTTTCTTATTCCGGGGAACTGCCATAACTTTTCATTCTTATTCGTAGATAGTGTCGTCAAATAGGTCTTTTTACCCTCTGCCAGCGTTAGAAAAGCTTTTTATTTCGGTCGAGTACCAAAGAGTACGCTCCCTTCATAAAAAATGTTTCTGCCTTGCCAGAGAACAAAATATCTGCATTGGACGACACTGCCTAGTAAAATTATTGCTGTTGTACCAGATTACCATTGCGCTCAATCAAGGAAAGGGCGTTGCTGGCCTGCCGCCCCACGGGCGTTTGCCGAGAAATTGCTTCCTCAAGGTTAGTAATTCCCTTTAAAACTGTAGAATGGCGACGATTAAAGAGCCTGCCAATGGCCTCCAGGGAAAGATCGGTATGCTTACGAGCCAGGAAAAAAGCCGTATTTCGCGCAAAAACATGATCTTGCCGGCGGCGTGGCGAAAGCAATTGCTCATGAGTTACCCCAAAGCATTGGCACACATGGCTAATAATCCCATCCATGTCCAAAACTGGTGAGTGGCTTGCGTAATTGGCAATTACCTCCCATGCCATCTGCATGGTGATATTGCCATGAGAAAACTGAGCCTTCAAAATCAAATTTTGTAAACAGCTTTCGATGCGCCGAACATCCGCATGGATATATTTAACAAGGGCTTCTTCCACATCAAGCGGCAAAAACACCTGTTGCATTTGCGCCTTATATCGCAAAATACGCTTACGTGTTTCAGCATCTGGCCTGTCGATATAACTGAAAAGCCCAGAACTGAGACGAGACCGCAACTGCTCGTCCAAATCCTGCAATTCAAAAGGCGCAAAGGAACTGGTGCAAATAACTTTGCCTCCTCGTTCCTGCAAAGCCTTAATGGTAGCAAGCAACTCGGCCTGCATCTTCTCTTTGCCTTGTAAAAAATGCACATCTTCCAGTAGCAGTAAGTCTACATCACGGTAGCGCGCCTTGAATCTGTCGGTATCGCTTCCTTTAAGGGCAAGAAAAAATCGAGAGGCGAACTCCTCTGCTGTCAAATACTCCACCTTGGGGCGCGTGCGGTTGCAGGCATCGCTCAAGACTTTACCGGCTGCCTGCATTAGATGCGTTTTACCAAGCCCCGGAGCGGAGCTTAAAAAAAGCATATCTGCGCTTTTTGCCGATGAGCAAATACTGCGTGATGCAACATAGGCCAGCTCATTGCAAGGCCCAACAATAAAATCCGCAAAATCGTAGCGCCAGTTTCTCCCGACAAACTCGGTGCGGGGGGTGATTTCCACAGGCAAGCTGAGTTGCAACGCGGATAAAGAACGCGGCAACGGTCGAGGCTGGTGGACAGGCATTTCCACCGCCGCTGTATCTTCTTCTCTCGCAACATAGTTCAGTTCACTTCGCTGTGACTGTATGGTTCGCTCTGATAAGGGGAAAAGGTTCATTTGTTGCTCAGAGCTTATGGCAACGCTACAGCGCTCATCACTTTGCCCTGCCAGAGTTTCCGTTTGCCTGACAGTGAGTTGTTCCCCTTTCCGGTGGGCATTTTCAGGCAGCGTGGCGACCTCAACCAATTGAACAGATTGAGAAATTTCATCAGCGTGAATAAGTTTGTCCGCGATAGTAACCTTGGTTGGTCTAACAGCTTTGCTGGGCTTGGTAGCCTGAGCAGTTTTGCTGGGCTTGGTAGCCTGAGCAGCTTTGCTGGGCTTGGCAGCCTGAGCAGCTTTGCTGGGCTTGGTAGCCTGAGCAGCTTTGCTGGGCTTGGTAGCCTGAGCAGTTTTGCTAGGCTTGGCAGCTTGAACAATTTTAGCAGTCCCGGCGGTGCTATCAACTTTGGCGCGCTTAACAGTCTTGGCTGGTTTAGCAGTCTTACCAGTTTTACTGGACTTGGCAGCTTTAGCCGGTTTGTCCACTTTTTTGGTTCCGACAGTCCGTTCTGGCGTGGGTGAGGCATCAAGCTCAGTGGTTTTAGCGAGCGTATCAGCTTCGACGGTCTTACGCGATCTTCGCGGCTTGGCGACTTGAGCAGCACTAGCGGCCTGAACAGATTCAGCACCTATGGGCAAAACAGCGGATGGAGCACGCTTGCCTGTTTTGGCAACTTTTCCGGTTACAGGGGGCATGCTTGCCTCTGGTTGCGCACGTAACGTAGAATCTGCCACAGCTTCCATCAATGGTTCGACCAGATCAACTTGAGCGTGGGGGAGCGATGTTGGCACCCCTGCGCGAATTTGCACAGAGCAGGGACTGTCAAAGACAGCAAGGGCTGCTTCTTCAATAAGTGAAAAAAAGCGAGTGCGAACAAAGTTTGCCACAAAATCGTTCTGTGCGAACAAAATAAGAGTATGTCCTTCCTGTGCGGGAATAAGGGGAGCTATCCATACCTTATACTGCCCGGCAGAAAGAATATTTTCGAGAATTGACTGAATTTTTACCCAATTTGTTTGCATGGGGTATGCTTACTGGAAAGTGGGTAGAAACAACAAGGTGGATTTACTGCTCCCATGCATGTCAACAGAAACTTTGTCTCAACAGTGCAAAATAAACGATAACACACTCAAATATAATGAATATAATTTTATAACACGCAATTATTGATTTATCTCAAACCCTTTACCCACAAGGATTTTTGGATATTCGTGCCAGCTAGAAATAACCTCATTTTAATCTTGCTAACTATCATGCAATTAATTTTCTCTAAAAATCAAAGAATATCTCTGTTTTTCTCAATAATGAGCCCCTGCGTCATAATAATTATTATGAGCAGGGGCAGTAAGAGAATGCCAAGTTATTAAGCGTAACTAGCTAATAATAATTATTTTTTACCTCTATCCCGGCAGGGGATACCGTCCACAGGTAAAGCGCTCTCCCTCCGGGCAATAACCTAGCGCTTCGCAGCGCGCTCCGGCTCGTGCAAAGACAACCGGCAGGATTGACTGACAAAGATCAAGCATGGCATTTGCCATGGCGCGGATTTCCCACTGCGCCCGGGCACAGCAGCGATGCTCAAAGAAATTAAGGAGAGCCCGGCAGTTCATGGTGAGCACAATGCGTGTTTCCGCTGCTTGCGGTAATAAGAAGCGGGCATCTTCTTTGGCTTTATCTCCACGCCCTGCCTCTTCCAGCAATCCTTTAATTTCTCGATAAGCATCGCCAATGTCTACTATACAGCGCTCAAAGCGCTCTTTTGCCGCTGGGTTAGCGGCTATAACCGGGGGTAAAATGTAATCAAAGTTGCTTCCGTCAACATAGCGTTGGCTTTGCTGGGAATAAGAGGCGATGCGATGACGAACCAACTGGTGCGTCAAGGCGCGTGAGACACCTTGTACCGCAAAGGTAAAGGTAACATGTTCCACAGGGCTGACGTGCCCGGAAGCTACAACCCCTGCAACAAATTCAGCCTGTTTTGCCGGGTCTATCTCCCCTGCCAGCAGCTTTGGCCACATGTCTGCCACAAAGCCTGCGTGATAACACTGCCGAAAAGCAGCATAAATAAGGGCCAGTGCGTCTGGTGTGTGGGTCAGAAGTTCCACTTGAAGCCTTGCTTGCGGCATATTATCAACCCTTTAAAAGAAAATAGGAATGTTCTTATGTAATGACTTTTGGGGGAAGCTCTGCTTCCCCAAGCCCCATCGGCAAAGGGGGTGACCTCCTTTGCAAACCCCATGTAGAGTTCGGTGCACAATACACCGAACTCTGTTTAATCGTCCCTTAAAAAATCCTTCGAAGGCCCTTAAGAACCAGATGCCAAGAGAAGACATAGAACTTATCCATAAATAAGGATGTTCGCGGTCAATAGCTGCGTCAAATGCCTTTTTTGCTCTGGGTCGAGGACATAAGAGTCCACTCCCTCCGCAAAAAAACCATTTTCCTTGCTCTTGCCACACGCTCTCCTTATTT